>JANXOJ010000057.1 GCA_025353625.1 Planctomycetota bacterium
GGAGAATGTACACCACTAAAGTAATGGGACATTTCTATTGGTTGACGACAGGCTGCCAGGTTTCAGCCTCCCAAGTTTCAGCCTCCCAGTTTCCGCCGACGCCGAGTATGCAATGTAGGACGGACCTCCGAGTTTGTTGAGGTGACTCCTGGACGGACTCGTGGGTCCGTCCCCCACTACGCAATTCCGGCCGCCTGTTCGTAGGCCAAAATCTTCTCTTCGTGCTGTAAAGTGAGGCCAATATCGTCCAGCCCGTGCAGGAGGCAGTGCCGCCGCGATTCGTCCACCGCAAAGGCGAGTGAAAGGCCGAAATCGTCGCTGATGGTGCAGGTTTCCAAGTCGGCCGTTAGTTGATATCCCGAATGGGTGGCGGCACGGGCGAAAAGGTCTTCGATCTGGGCATCGTCCAGTTGGACCGGAAGCATGCCGTTCTTGAAGCAGTTATTGTAGAAAATGTCGGCGAAGCTTGGTGCCAGGATGACGCGAAAACCGTAGTCCTCCAAGGCCCAGGGGGCATGTTCGCGGCTCGATCCGCAACCAAAGTTCCGCCCCGCGAGAAGCACCGTTGCCCCGCGATACTGCGGCCGGTTCAGTTCAAAGTCTGGATTGTCCGAGCCGTCATCGTGAAACCGCCAGTCGAAGAACAGGAACTTGCCAAAGCCGGTTCGCTCGATCCGTTTAAGGAACTGTTTGGGGATGATCTGATCGGTATCGACGTTGGAGCGGTCCATAGGCAGGACGATGCCGGTGAGTTTTGTGAAGGCGCGCATAAAAGCAGCTTAACGTTGAATGTTCGAGGATCAAGGTTCAAAGTTCGAGGTTCCTGCGTTCGTTCAGCGAACCTCGCACACCAAACCTTTCTGGTCTTATTTGTATTCCCAATTTCGGATATCGACAAAATGCCCGGCCACGGCGGCGGCAGCGGCCATCGAGGCGGAAACGAGGTGCGTTCGCCCTCCCTTGCCCTGTCGGCCTTCAAAGTTTCGGTTGCTGGTCGAAGCACAGCGTTCTCCCGGCTCGAGCTTGTCGGGGTTCATCGCCAAGCACATGCTACATCCGGCCTCGCGCCAATCGAATCCGGCCGACGTAAATACCTTGTCCAGCCCCTCCGATTCCGCCTGACGCTTGACCTGTTGACTGCCAGGCACAACCATCGCGTGGATGCCGGAAGCGACGTGGTGTCCACGGGCAACGGCTGCTGCGGTACGCAAGTCCTCGATGCGGCCATTCGTACAGGAACCGATGAATACGCGGCTGATTGGCACGTCGGCGATCTTGGTATGCGGTTTCAAACCCATGTAATCCAGGGCGGAAACCGCCGCCTTGCGATCGGTCGCATTGCTGAAATTGGCCGGGTCGGGCACTTCGCTGCAAATGCCGGTCACCTGGCCCGGGTTCGTACCCCAGGTTACCTGCGGCTCAATATCGGCGGCGTGGAAAATCTCCGTGCGATCGTATTCCGCTCCTGGGTCGCTCGGCAGTTTCTTCCACTCCTCGACCGCCACATCGAAATCCTTGGGGGCATGTTGCCGGCCGCGAAGGTAGTTGTAGGTCGTCTCGTCGGGGGCGATCAGGCCGCTTCGAGCTCCCGCCTCGATTGTCATGTTGCAAACGGTCATTCGCTCTTCCATGCTCAGGGCACGAATCGCCGAGCCGGTGTATTCGATGCAGTACCCCGTGCCGCCGCTCGTGGAGAGTTGCCCGATGATCCATAGGATCAAGTCCTTGGACGTAACGCCAAAGGGAAGGCGGCCTTCGACGCGAATTTCCAGCGTCTTGGGCTTTTGTTGCAAAAGCGTTTGCGTTGCCAGTACGTGTTCGACTTCACTCGTGCCGATGCCAAACGCCAAGGCCCCGAAGGCCCCATGCGTGGCGGTGTGGCTGTCGCCGCAGACAATCGTCATGCCCGGCTGGGTGAGGCCAAGTTCCGGTCCAATCACATGGACGATGCCCTGAAAGCGGTCGTTCAGATCGTAAAAATGGACGCCGAAGTCGCTACAGTTCTGCCGCAGCGTATCGATCTGCTGCTTGGCGACCCTATCGGTGATCGGCAGCGAGCGGCTCGTCGTCGGCACGTTATGATCGACCGTGGCAATCGTACGCTCCGGGCGGCGAACCTTGCGGCCTGCAATTCGCAAACCCTCAAATGCCTGCGGGCTGGTGACTTCGTGAACCAGTTGCAGGTCGATGTAGAGAATCGCTTGCTTGCCCTTTTCGGCCAGCACAACGTGGCGGTCCCAAATCTTCTCGAACATCGTTCTGGGGTTTTGGTGCATGATATATCGAGACTTTGTATTTACACTGGGAAAGGGACATTTCCACTGGACGGGGGCCAATCCGGCAAGGAAACGACGTTCCCGGCAGCCTAACGCATCCTGCCGAGAGCAATAAGGTTTGCCGATGCGGGATACAAACTAGATTACCCATTATACACCTGTTGGAGCGTAGAATCCAGGTGGGGAAATGGCCCTGGTAGCAACGGCAGGAAACGTGCTTCCGTGCCGTTGGCAAGAAAGTGCGGCGGTTGGAATAGTGAACCGCAACAATGGAACGCCATGAAGCGGCATTGCTTGGAGAACTATCTAAGCCGCTATCAAAAAAAATAGCTACGCCGCCTTCCGCTGCCCCACCGCTGAAAGCTGCGCAATCTCGGCCGGTTCCATCAGCCGCATGGACGTGGCACCGGTCGCGGAAATCGATTCCTGGAAAATCTGCGTTTTAGCGTGGATCATCCTCGGGATGTAGAACCAGGCCTGGGCCAGATGCTCCGCCGCGATGTGGGCCGCAACCACCAAGGCATCGATCCGCGTCAGCCCATTGGCAACTCGCGACAGAGCCTCGCCGGCGGTGCCGGGGGCCAACTGAATTCGGGCACCCGTCGCCTTCAAGAGGCGATGCGCTTCGCGGAGCGAGATACCGGGGCCGTCGACCGCCATTCGAGCTTCAAACAAATCGACGCCCGTGTAGTGAATCTCTTTCACGTCGTGGAAATCGCTCAGGGCCTGGATCATCCGCACGGCCCGTTCGCCGTTGCCGATCCCAAGCTCGACGACCCGACATGCCTTTTGGCTACGAATCTGTTTATAAACCAAGCGGTCTGCCGCCGGCTTGGAAATATAGAGAAGATGAAACAAACGTAGAGAATTAAGCCCCGACACGTCGGCCTCCCTGCCAAAATGTGCCTCGTGAAGCTGTATTAAAGAGCAACGGCATCCAGTGCGCGACAACGCTGCTTCCTAGGGAATTCGGCAGGATTGGGGCGAGAAGTTCAACGAATCAACCATTGAATTTCCCTGGACGTACCGACTGGGGGAAAATGATTGGGAGGAAAACGCCCCTTCGAGAACGCCGCCGGGCGAATCAGAGGTTGCAGCCGATTGGGAAACGTGCGTAAAATAGTGATTGTGCCAATCCCAGAGCGAGAACCGTTCATGCCGAAATTCGCCTCCATCGGGCCAATCGCCTTTCACCTGCCGGAAACGGTGGAGGAAAACGACTGGCTCAAAGAGCAGTATCCCAAATGGGATATGGAGTTAATCTACAAAAAAACCGGCATCCGTGCCCGGCACATCGCCGCACGCGGCGAGACGGCCGCCGATCTGGGCGTGATCGCGGCTGAAAAGCTCTTCAAGCAGTTCGAGATCGACCGCAACTCGATCGACTTCCTTCTGTTTTGCACGCAAACGCCCGACTACCCTCTGCCGACCACCGCCTGCTTGATGCAGGACCGACTGAAGTTGCCGACTTCCGTCGGTGCCCTCGATTTCAACCTTGGCTGTTCTGGCTTTGTCTACGGGCTGTCGCTGGCCGATGGCTTGATTCGCAGCGGGGTCGCCCGGCGGATTCTGTTCATCACATCCGAGACCTACTCGAAATACATCGACCCGACCGACCGTTCGTTGCGAACGATTTTTGGCGATGGCGCGGCCGCCACGCTCATCGACGCGGCGGACGTGCCCTCGTTCGGCTCGTTCGTCTTCGGCACCGACGGCCGCGGGGCGGACACGTTGATGGTCACCGAGGGCGGCGCACGGCTGGCGGAAGATGCCCTCAAGCCGCGCAAGCGCAAACGCTGGCCAAGTTCTTTAGTGATGGACGGCCCGGAGATCGTCAAATTCACACTGGAAGTCGTGCCGCCGATGATCGAGCGCGTGCTGAAGCAGGCCAAGTGGACGCGCGACGACGTCGATATCTATCTGTTTCATCAGGCGACGCTCTTCATGCTCGACCATCTTCGCGAGCGGCTGAAGCTGAGGCAGGAGCAGGTCCCGCTCGCCTTGGCGGAATATGGCAATACGGTCAGTTCAACGTTGCCACTGCTGATGCACGACCTGCGGGCCTCCGGCCGTTTGAAGCCCGGCATGCAGACGCTGCTGATCGGCTTCGGCGTCGGCCTCTCCTGGGCCGGGTGTACGTGGACGGAGACGTGGCAGCCGCTGACGATGGCTCGGGCCGATGGGTCCGAGGCGGTGCGACACGAAAAGTAGGGTGGCGTTATGTTCGCTGTCGAGCATAGCCCTGCCAACCTCAATTCTTCCACTGCCGAGAACGTCACTCGCCCAGAATACTTCGTCGCGCCTTAAACGCCGCGTCGCGAACTTCTTCTTTTTCCTTGGGATCGTTGACGACCGCAAGCAAAGCGGCTTCTGCCGATTGGGCGTCGCTACCGACGTTGCCCAGCGAGCGGGCAGCGGCGCGGCGGACGGCAGGGCTGGTGTCGGTTAGGCTGGCCGTCAGGGGCCGCACGGCAATAGTGCCCATCCAACTCAACGATTCAACGACGCAACGGCGGACTTCGGCGTCCGGGTCGGCCAAGGCGTTGGCTTTCTTCAAGGCCGGGAAGGCAGCCTTGCCCAACTGACCCAACGAACGGGCCGCTGCGCGACGCACATCGCCGTTGTCGGAGTCGGCGTCGGCGCGCAAGGCTTCTATCAGCGCGGGGGCGGTTGCGTCGGCTTCCGATACCATAAAACCCAATGCGACGGCCGCATGGTAGGGCTCGGGCGATTTCCCCTTGCGTAGCATCTCCAAGAGAGCAGGCACCGCCTTGGGGTGACGCTCGATCTTCCACAGGGCAACGGCCGTATTGACGCGGGTCACTTCATCGTCGTCGCCGAGGAGTTTTATGAGCTCGTCCACGGCCGACTTGGCGGCCGGCCCGAAGTTGCCCAAGGCTTCGACGGAATTGCGCCGCACGGCGATATGTCCGCGCGAGTACATGGTCTCAGCCAACAGCGGAATCTCCACCTCGGCCGCAGGCCCGATCCGCCCCAACGCCCAGGCCGCCATGCCGCGCACGTATTCCTGTTCGGCTTTCTTTTCGAGGATCTTATGCAGCGCGGGGACGGCCTCAGCCGCTTTGGGACCAAGCTCGCCCAGCATATAGGCCGCGTGCCAGCGGATGCGGAAATCTTGGGCCGCTAGCTGCGCGGTCCATTGCGCGGACGTTGTTTGCGCGGATGTCGTTTGTGCGACGGCAGCCAGAACGAGGAAAACGAATGGGGTGGAGAAGTATCTCATTGCGACGCATCCATCTTATCGTTGCCAGGCACGACTCGACCGCGCACGGTGGGGCGGGGAGCCCGCTTCGTGCCGGGCACCGGCTTCGCACTTTCGCCGTCGCCGCTTCGGAAGAGGACGACGTTCGCCGCATCGCTCCCCTCGCCGACCGCAACGTAGACCTCGTAGGCAATCTTGAGCTTGTGATTCAATTCGGACGATAGTTTAGCCAACGCTTTCAATTCATCTTGGGCGGCCTTGGCCTTCTGGATCAATTCCTTGGGCACGTTTGGCGGCTTTTTCTTGCCTTTGTAGTTATTTGCATCCGCGGTCATCAAATATAAGTTCACCTTGGCTTCAATTTGCTGCAAACTGGTCAGGTTAAAGTCAACCTCATTGCCGGCAACCTCGCACTTAGCGTGCATCTCAAGCAAGATGTCCTTGCCCCGAGGGGTGAAGGCGATATTAAACTTCAACTTGGCCGCCTTGGCTTCGGCTTCGGTGAACGAGACGACGACGTGGCCCTTGAGGGGAACCGTATCGCCCGGTACGAGGTCGGCCGCTTTGGCTTTCGGACCTCGTCCCTTGGCAGCCTTGACCTCTTCAATCATGATTTCGCTCGCTGGCAGCGATTTTTCCAGCGGCAATATCTTCAATCGCAGCAGGGACGGATCGGGCAGCATGTCGCGCACGAGGGCGACCTTCGTCGCGCCGGCATCAAAATCGGCCACCAGCGGCTCGGATACTTTCGGCTCGCAAAGCGCGACGAGGTGGTTTTTGTTCTCCAGGGAGACTTGCAAACCGCAGAATCGCAGCACGCCGGCCTTCTCCTTGGAGGCGTCGGCCGTCCATTGGAACTTCAACTCGTTATGCTCGCGCCAGACTCGGGCGACCTTAACGGCGTCCTTGTCCTTGGTCGTTGCTTGGATCGACCAACCGGCGGTCTCATCGTCGGGGTCTTTTTGGATGGCAAACTTGGGGCTTCCCTTGGCAACCGAGTCGCCGCCAAGCAGTTGGTAATGCAGGTCGGCCTTGTCGTTCAGTTCGAGCTTGCCCAATGCGACCGCCACGCCCTCCCCTTTGCCGGGCGGATGGATATCGGCACTGTTCGATAAACCGGCAAGCAAATCGCTATTGGCTCCCTCGTCCGGTTTCATCGGCTCTGGCTTCGGCGGATTGTTCTCTTTCGCTACGATGGGCGGCGGTGCAATTTTTACTACCGCCTCCGGCTTGGGCTGCGGTTGGGTCGGAGCCGCCGGTTTCGGCTTAGGCGGAGCAGGCTTGGGCGTTGTTTGCGGATGGGGGACGATTACCGGCATTGCGCGGATCTGCTTCGCGCCCAATCCGCTGGCAGCGTCGTCAACGACCGGTTTCTTCTCCTCCGCTTTAGCGGCCAGTTTCTCCGGCGGCGTCGGTTGCGAGCCACCGAAGACAAAGGGCAGCGATGCGGCCGCCGCCAAGGCCGTAAGCAGTAGTCCACCCACGGCGGCCGCCGCGATCTTGCGCTTCGGCGAATTGATCCATTGCAGCTTCGTGCGGATGAAAGCCAACAAGCCGGAAAATGTTGCCGCGAGTCTTGTGGCGATGCCGGGCTTCCGTTCGAGTTTCGTTGACTGGGCAGCACTCATCTTGGCAGTGCTCATCTTGGCGGCGCTGGCCTTCGACGCAGCTTGGGTGGTTTTGCCCGACGGCGAGCCGAGCGATGCCAGCCAGTTCTCGGCGGCGGCCATCGAGCCGGGTGTCGCTTCGGCAACTGCCTTGATGGCGCGAATCGAATTGATGGCGGAATTGCTTTCGTTCGTCGCGGGTCGCCAGGGTGCCAACGCCGCGCCCACTTCTTGCATCGTCTGATAACGATCCTCGGGCTGCTTGGCCATCATCCGCCGACAGATATCGATAAGCCCCTGCGGCGCGTCGGGCCTTTCGGTGGCCAAGGGTCGCGGCTCCTGCGTTTGATGCTTGACGATTCGCTGCGCCAGCGAACCTTCCGGAAAAGGCGGATGGCCCGTCAACAGGCAATAGAGCGTGCAGCCGAGCGAATAGATATCGGCACGATGATCGAAGTTGGTCGTCTGCATTGCCTGTTCGGGTGCCATGTAGTCAACCGTGCCAAAGGCCGGCTCGCTCGATCCGCTCCGCTGCTTTTCGCCTTCGTTCAATCGCGCCAAGCCGAGGTCGAGAATCTTAATCGCACCTTGATTGTTCAAGAGCAAGTTGGAAGGCTTAATATCGCAATGCACCAGATTGCGCGTATGGGCATGCGTTAGCCCGGCGGCGGCCTGGCCGATATACTCGGCGGCGCGCGGGATGGGCAACGGTCCACTTTGATCGACCAACTGCTGAAGGTCCGCACCATCGACGAACTCCATGACGATGAAATAGCGATCCATTTCATTATCGACGCTATACGCCTGCACGATGTTGGGATGGTCGAGGGCCGCAATCGCACGGGCTTCAGCAAAGAAGCGATCGAGCGAGGCGCGGTTCTCGGCAATCGAGCGCGGCACGATCTTCAGGGCCACGCGGCGATTCATCGTCACATGCTCGGCAAGAAAGACCGTCCCCATGCCCCCTTTGCCGAGTCGCTGTATAAACTTGTACTTGCCGAGGCGTAGCTGTGCCCTTTCGCCAAGTGCCAAGAGCGTGCCCGCCTGCCAGCGGCTGATAATGTTATCGCGGGCCAAGGCGCGAGCCAAAGAGCCAGCGTCGGTCGATTCGCCGCCTAGACGCCGCGCTTGGGCAAGCTGATCCGGCCCAAGCAGCTTGCTCTTTTCCAGTGCCGACAGGTATTCTTCGACCGTGCTTAGGGCCATGATTTTTCGGACACCCCCTTCCCTGAGGGTTTCTCGCCGCCGCTTGATGATTTGGGCATCCCATTCCAATTTATCAGAAAATGGGTCCGTCCACCAGCTTGGGACGTGGGAAAGGAGAACCGCAAACCGAGTGCCGGTCCTAGGCAGCGATTGATTTCGCCTTCCGATCCGGCTTGCGGCCGACAATCAATAGCGACTGTCCGCCAATCGGTAGAAGTAGGTCGGCCAGTCGAGTTAGCGGCCAGAAGCGGTCGGCCAATGCGACCTGTCGCGGGCTGAGCTGCCCTCCCACAAGTCGGCCCAACGTGTCAAATCGCCGCGAGAGTACGATATCAAAGCCGGCTTCCATCATTTCCTCGCCAATACGATCCAGCTCGAAACGCGGCGGTTGGTCCCGCGCCGCGTCGAAATTTCTGCTTGCCGGCAAAAGCAAGATGCAGTGTCCGCCGGGCGATATGAGATTAAACATTCCTTGCAACGCCGGTTCATCAATGGCTTGCTGCTGGTGCATCCGCGAGCAGACAACGGTATCGAGTTGCTCATCGTGCCAACGTTCAAAATCCTGAGCTACAAGTTGGCCGCTGTCAATACGCACATTGCCGCGACCGCCGAAACGCTGCTGCAAGACGGGGATGCACAAAGGCTTCTCATCGACCAAAACCAGGCGTTCGCGATGCACGAGCAGGCCGCTCAAACTGCCGAGTCCGGCACCCGCCTCGAGCACCCGCGCGCCCAGATAGGGCTCGATTTGCTCCGCCAGCCAACGGTGGTAACGCGTCGCACGCGCCAACGCGGACAAACGATAAAAATCGCCGTCCACCGTAAATCGCGTATCTAGGAAACGAGCACGGAATATCTCGCCCAGGGCCAGAATGCCATCGCGCGGGCGAATCTTTTTTCCGTCGAGATAGGTCCGACTGTTGTAGCCGATCGGCACTTCATAAATCCGCGCTCCCCATTGGGCCAAGCGGCAAGTCAACTCCGGCTCGAAAGTAAACGAGCGGCTCTTGAGTTGCAGACGCTTGAGGATGTCGCTCCGCACCATCTTGTAGCACGTTTCCATGTCGGTCAAGCAAAGGTTGTTGACCACGTTCGAGAGCAGCGTGAGTCCCTTATTGATCGTTGTGTGCCAGAAGGGCGATACGCGCCGAGTGCTCCCGGCATAACGCGAACCAAAGACGGCATCCGCCTTGCCCGACAGGATCGGTGACAGTAGCGTGCGAAACTCATGCGGATCGTATTCCAGGTCGGCGTCCTGCACCACGGCCACTTCACCGCTTATCCGGCCGATGGCGGTTCGCAAAGCAGTTCCCTTGCCGGAGTTTTGTTCGTGTCGCACCGCGACGATCCTCGCGTCGCCGGCGGCCAGTTCCTGAATCAATTCCCAGGAGCCGTCGGTCGAACAATCGTCGACGATTATCAGTTCGATCTCCAGCGGCACCGGCGACGTGAGCACCCGCGCGACGATTTCGCTCAAGGTCCACCGCTCGTTATAGACGGGCATGAGTACGCTCAAACGACGAACCGCACCGTTCGAGTCGCTGCTACCGCCCGACGATGGAGTTTCTTCCCGGTCCTGCTGGACAAGTTTCATATAAGCGTTCCTTCCCCCGGATGGCGGGGTAACGGGGAGGAACGATACCCGAAGGGGCCGGTTAGGTAAAGAGCAGTCGGATGCCAATAAACGAAGACGAAAACTAGCTCCTGCCGTCGCCGGGGGACCGGGAGCGACTATCCCGGAGTTGCAGCCTGCCGGGCAGGACCAGTTCCCACGGTAAGTGATTCGTTCCTCGCACCAACCTTGGGCTAGAGGATATATCCCCGTTGGGATGGGATACCTACTCTTGCACTCGTTCATTTAACGGCAGCAGCGCGTCGACGATCTTCATCGTTTCGATGCGGAAGATTATCGCGCTTTTGAGACGATCGATCGTGTAGCGCGGAACGCATCGCTCGTCACTTGCTGGCAGCCATCGCCAACGCAGAGCAATGCCACTCTGCCGGCAAGCTGCTGAGCTTCGTACCAACACTTTCAAGGGGGCATAATCCAAACCGTCAAGTCTTGTTTTTGCGAGACGGCCACAAAAACGAAACAGAGGGCACTTGGAATTAAGTCAAGCACAACGGCCCATGATCGAGCGAGCTCGCTCCGGCGGGAGTAGCGATCAATGCATTTTACGCATACCGATGAGATTTGCTGTTATCTCGTCGCCGTAATAGCGCGTGACCGCGGAATTTTGGATGCGATTCCCGAAGTAGTGCAGTCGCTATGGAGGAGGCTTACTCGGGCGTTTACGGAAAGGAACCCGCGCGGTTTTGCGCCGCGCAATTCTTTGCCCGCAACGAATTGATTGAACATCCCTAATTTCCCAGAAATGAGGAGGTAGGGAAGAGCGAAGCGATTGAGGCTCGCAGGCGCGTCACAGAGGCAGGTTCGATGGAAGGCTCGGACAGTTTAAGCGTCGCGGCGCGGTCTGGATAAAGATCGGCGAATCAATTACGGTTGTGAGCGGAACGGGGGCATACGGAGTGTGCCTATGACATTCTTTGCGCCTTGCGGGCGTGCCCACGATCTTAGCGGGGATGCTGGCCGCTGGCAAGAACGCAGGGAAGGCACGTTGATGGCAAAGTTAGCTCGCCGGCAGGGCTAGGCGCACGCCGTCGCCGGGGAGTCGGCGGGGGACGGGGAGCGAAATTGTGAACCAGGTGCCTCGGCCGACTTCGCTTTGCAATGCGATCTGGCCGCCGTGGGCCTCGACGATCTTGCGCGTCGTCGCCAAGCCCAGCCCGGAGCCGCCGCGCTTCGTCGAATAGAATGCGTCGAAGGCGTGGGTCTGCGCCTCGACGTCCATGCCGCACCCCGTGTCGATCAGGTCCAGGGCGACGCCGTGGGCCGTGTTGTAGGTGCGAATCAGCAACTGCCCGCCGTCGGGCATGGCCTGTTGGGCGTTGAGGACCAAGTTCAGCAAGGCACCGTGAAAGCTCTTGCGGTCGATGAGCACGGTCGCCAAGTCGCTGGAAAGATAATCGACGATCTCGATGCGGTCTTCCTCGGCCTTGGGGCGAAAGAAGTCGAGCACTTGTCGTACCTGCGCGTTCAGGTCGGTAGGCTCAATTTTTAGCTGCCGCAGCTTGGCGAAGTCGAGGAAACCATCGAGCAGATCCTGCAATCGTTGACATTCCTGCTGCACGAGGTCGATCTTGCGCATCGCCCTGCGCTCGCGCGGGGCATCGCCGTCGCGAAAGTCCTCGGCCAGCAGTTCCATGTTCAAGCGAATCGTCGAGAGCGGGTTCTTAATCTCGTGGGCCAATCCGCCGGCAAGACGCGCAATCTCGGTGTATTGATCGACGAGCTTCTGGTTGATGGCATCGGGAGACATAACGGACCTCCGGAAGAATGAAAAACGCGAAGGCGGGCCATCGGTACTCGGCGGCCCGCCCTCAAACGTGCGTACACCCTACTGCCCTCGCCCCTGCGCCCCTCTGCCGTTTACCGCAGAGAGGAGAATCGGGGTAGACTTCCGTTTGGATCAGCTACGATCGCGTCCGCGTCCGCCGCCGCCGCGACGACCGCCATCGCCACCGCGTCCGCCGCCATCTCGGTCGCGTCCGCCACCGCTACCGCCGCGTCCGTCGCCACCACCACTACTACCGCCATCCGTGCGGGGCGGTCGTTCGCCGGTTGGGGCCTTGTCGTCAACAATGCCCAGTTCCTTCAAAGCGGCCTTGCGGCTGAGCTTCACGCGGTCCTGGTCGTCGACGAGGATCACCTTCACCGGCATCTCGTCGCCCAGTTTGCAAATCTCGCCGACATTTCCAACGTAGCCGTCGGCCAGTTCGCTGATGTGGCAGAGACCATCCTTGCCGGGCAGAATCTCAATGAAGGCACCAAAGTCCTTGATGCTGGAAACGCGACCGGTGTAGATGCGGCCCACCTCGACGGTTGCGGTGAGGGCCTCGATCCGACGCAGGGCCTCTTGAGCACCTTCCATACCGCTGCTGGCCACGGTGACCGTGCCG
>JANXOJ010000566.1 GCA_025353625.1 Planctomycetota bacterium
GTTGTCGGAAGAGGCGTTGCGCGAGTTGGGCATGGAAGTGGCCGACGAAATGGACATCCGCGCGATCAAGTCGTCGCTCAATCTGGCGCACGTTCGCTGCAAATCACCGGAGATGGTCCGCCGCGAACTACGGACGACGCTGTTGGCCTACAACCTAATTCGGACCAATGATTGCTCCCCAAAACATGCCTCGGTCATTTCGAGTTGACACGAAAGACCCGATCGCGGTTTCAACGGCAGAATACTGCACAAGATATAGGAACAATTCAATTGCCCTTGGCAGTTGGAGACCGACAGAATAAAGCAGAAAGCCTATAGCAGGAAGGGCCAAAAAGAGGATTGTGCTGAATACGATACAACGAGCTTGCGTCTGAGCGTTCTTTTTGCGGCACACATTAGATCACTCCAAGGCTCGTCGGCACTGCTTGGGGATAGCAGATCTACTACGCAAGACTCGATCCCCGGAAAGCCGTCGGGGGACGGAAAAGCAACACTTGCGTTCGCGGTTTCTGCCGGGGGCCGTCAACAAGTTCGTGCCCGACACGCTCAGGGCGACAAAGGAGCATAACTATTGATTGGGAAAAAGAACGACCGCTATTTATTCCGCGGCGCTAACTGACTGGCGTAAGCATTACGGCATCCGCGGATACCTGTCCGTCGGGCCGGCTGTTCCAAATCATCACACGTACGTTGCCCGAGGTAATGTTGAACGTCCCGATCGAATTCCACCACACCCCTTGATCGATGAATAGACTCGGTGCCTGCTGCTGGTTTACGACGCCATAGCCGACCGGCGTGCTGGAGTTGCCATCGTAGACCGCGTAGATGGCCGTTTGCGATAAGCTGCCGCCGGGCGTCCAAGTGACGGCAACGTTGTAGGAGCCGGGCTGAACGGCCGTCGTCCAATTCGCCGAACTGATACCGCTGCCGCTCTTACTCGTGCTAAACAGTGAGCGACCGTACAAACCCTGGCCGACGGCGCCCCATCCGCCGCCGAGCGTGAAGCTTGAAGTGCCGAACTCGGTATCGTCGATCGTGATGGAAGGGGTGATGCGCACGGCATCGGCGCTTACTTGCCCATCCGTTTGGTCGTTGGTAATCTTTACGATTAGAGAGTTGCCCGCGGACGCGCGAAATTTACCCAATCGAATCCAGCCGACGCCTTGTTCCGTGAACTGGTTTGGCGAGGCCTGTTGATTCACGGCCACGGAACCGAGCAATGTATTGCTAGCATCGTAGATTCTGTAGGTGACGTTTTGTGAGAGGTTGCTGCTCTTCAACCAAGTCACCGAGATATCGTAGTCGCGCCCGGTTTGAACCTGATTCAAAGTCCAGACGGCCGTGCTATCGCCAAGCCCCGGCGTGCCGGCGCTGACCAGTGCCGCCGCCGATAGACCTTGGCCCGCCGCGATCCAGTTGCCCGTCTTGGAAAAATTCCAATTTGCCGCATTGGCGAGGCCGTGGTCGGCATCGTCGATTGTAACGGCCGTGACTGGGGCGACGCGCACGCTCGCAGCCGATATTTGCCCATCGAATTGGTTATTCCAAGTGACCACATGTAGATTGCCGGTAATCGCCTGAAACGTTCCCAACCTGGCCCACGCTAAGCCTTGGTCGGCAAACAGGTTCGGGGAGTTTTGCTGGTTTACGACTCCGTCGCCGAGTAAGGTATTGCCATCGTAAACGTAATAGTGCGCGCTCTTCGTTAGACTGGCGGAAGAAATCCAGGTAACGGCCACATCGTACAGTCCAGGCTGAATCTGAGTCGTCCAATTCGCATAGCTAGCACCCAGTCCGACCGTGCTATTACTGACCGACGCCGCAACCAAGGTAGACTCCGTCCAACCGCCACTGCTGGAAAAATTCGACGTTCCCTGCGAAGTGTGATCGATTACCACCGCGCCGACCGGCACGACCTGGATTGCATCCGCATAAATTTGCGCATCGGGACGGCTGTTCCACGTCATTACGCGGAGAAGATTTCCACGGGTCACCTTGAAAGTTCCCAGTCGGGCGAAGCCAACGCCTTGGCCCGCGACATTCATTTGATTCACAACGCCGTAGCCGAGTTGCGTGCCGCTGGCGTCGTAGACGGCATAGACGGCGGAAGCTGAAAGCGTGCTATTTGCCGGCCGAGTAATGGCCACGTCGTACAGACCAGGCTGAACGTAAGTTGTCCAACGCGCCCAACTCTGGCCGCTTCCCACGGTGCTGGAGCTTAGCAGTGCCGTTCCGTTGAGACCCAATGGGACCGTATCCCACGCCCCTCCAAATGTGAATCCCGCATCGCTGTTGTCGGCAATCTGGACCTGCGCATTGCCGACCACGTAGGCCGCTCCTTGGTTGACGTGACCGACGGTGGCCGCAAACGCTCCAACGACCATCGAGTAGCCGCTGATCGAGACCGAATTGCCGAATTTGTTATCTGCCGCGCCGTCTGGCGCGGTTAGTTTTGTGGTGAAAGTCCAACCGGAGTTGCTCTGGGTAAAGACGTAGGCCGCCCCTTGGGCGCTGATGGCGTTGACGGTGGCGTTGTCGGCTCCCACCAGCACGGTGTTGCCGCTGTTGGAAACCGAGTTGCCGAAATAGCTGCCCGGCGCGCCGTCGGACGCCGTGAGTTTGATGTTCAAAGTCCATCCGTTGACATTCTGGATGAAGACGTAGGCCGCCCCGAGATTGCCGCTGGCACCGTAGGCTCCGACGACCACGGTAATACCGCTGATGGAGACCGCATTGCCGAAATAGTCGCGCGGCGCACCATCGAACGCCACGAGCTTGTTCGACTCGGTCATACTCGCCCAACCGGTGCTGGATTCGGTGAAGACGTAGGCCGCTCCACGATTGGTGTTGGTTCCCGGCGCACCAACCACGGCGGTGTTCGCACTCATGGCTACGGAGCTGCCGAAGTCGTCGCCCTTGACGCTGTGGGATGCCGTCAGCTTGGCGGTCTGGGTCGCGTTGGCCCATGCAGCCGCGGATTGGGTGAATTCGTAGGCCGCTCCCTGTTGGCCGTTCGCGCCGTAAGCACCGACAACGACGGCGACCTTCACGACCGTTTGGTTGCCGACGGCCGTGGTGGAGTTGCCGATCGCGATTGCGTTGCCAAAATAATCGCCGCTCGCGCCATCGGAGGAGGTGAGTTTGGCGTTCTGGGTTGCGTTCGTCCAACCGCTGCCGGGCATCGTAAAG
>JANXOJ010000579.1 GCA_025353625.1 Planctomycetota bacterium
ATCGGATGGCGATCGAAGCCCGACTCCCAGAACCACTTGCCCCACTGATCCGGAAAGGCGGGAAACGGCTTGGCCCCAAGGTCGAAAGCCCAAGGGCAGCGGGGGAAGGGCGATGGCTGTTTCGCATCTTCCGTGGTCCAGAGATTCGATCCGCCTTGATGGCCCTTCTCGGTCATTTCAAAGTCGGCCTTGGCCAGATAGCCGACGGTGGCATCGCCCGTGCAATCGACGAACCAGCGGCCCGAGGTGCGGGTCCGCGCGGCGGTGTGGGTGTTCTGCGAAATGACGGCGGCCGCGCGGTCACCCTGCTTTTCAACATTGTTGACGCGCTCATTAAGCATCAAGCGGATGCGCTTTTCCGCGCGAAATGTGGCGATGCGTTCGTCGTCCTCATAGTTTTCCTTGGGGCCGATCTCCTTGCGGCGGGTCTGCTCGAATTCGCGAACCAGATCGCCGATGTGCGGATAAGGCTCCGCGTTCGTCTCGCCGTTAAGCCAGACGCGGATTTCCGAACTGTTGTTGCCGCCCAGCACGGGTCGATCTTGGATTAAGGCGACTGTGGCACCAAGTCGCGCGGCCGACATGGCAGTACACATGCCAGCGATTCCGCCGCCGACGACCACCAAGTCGTAGCTGCCGCCATCGGCCGGCTTTTCGGAGATTTTTAGCAAGTGCCGGCGGAATTCGGCCATTTCCACACCGCGGTTGGGAGGCGGTTCGGCCGATTCGCTGAGTACAATCGCATCGCAGCGGCCTTCAAAGCCGGTCAAGTCGTGCAGGGCCAACGTGGTCTCACCGCCCGCTAGCTCGACCGTACCGCCGCTTTGCCAATGCCACTCGGCACCCTCGCTGCCAAAAGTAGTCGCCAGCGGCTTGTCGTTGATTAAGAGTTGGAAGCGGCCTGGGGAACCGTTCGCTTTGAACGGCGCGGCCCAATCGCGCGTTCGCACGAAGACGCGATATATTCCCGGCTTTGCCAAACGGACTTTTGTCGAAGCGTCTTTTACCGGAACGCCAAGTCCGTGGGCGAGCAAATACGGCGAGCCCATCTGGTCCATGAATTGCTGATCGAGAACCCAACCGCCGTACCGATCGAAGGCTTCGGCCTCAATCAGAAGCGTATCGGAATCGGCCGCTTCGACTGCGGAACTTCCGCGAAAGGCAAAACCAACGGCCATTACGAACAGAAGAGATATTCTTACCAAACGCCGCACGATGACTCCAGCCGTGAAATAAGGTAGGATGGGAACCGAAAGAAATTTGTTTTCAATAATAGTCTAACCGCGTGCAACTCGCTTTACAATCCGGAGGCAACAGATGCTAATCACCGTTATACGCTTTATAGGTCTGTCGGCAGTCTCGATCAATACCCTTCTCGGCGGGCCCACCATCGCGGCCGCACCGAACCCCGATATTTACGTTGCGCCGCAGGGCAACGATGCTTGGTCGGGGCATTTACTTGAGCCAAATGCCGCGCAATCCGATGGCCCGGTGGCAACTTTGGAGCAAGCTCGTAAACTGGTTCGCGCGTTGAAGGCCAAAGAGCCGGCACGCAAGACGCCTTGGGTCGTTGCCGTTCGCGGCGGCATTTATACCCCGAGCGCATCGATTGTGTTTCGCCCGGAAGACTCGGGCACCGAGCAATCCCCGGTGATCTATCGTGCGTTTCGCGATGAACGTCCGGTGATTAGCGGCGGCGAGCGGATAAGTGGCTGGAAAGTGGACGACCGAGGCCGCTGGCACGCCGCCCTGCCGGAGGTGAAAAATGGAAAGTGGTCGTTTGCACAACTCTTTGTCGACGACCAACGCCGCTTTCGCCCGCACCTACCCAAGCAAGGGTATTACGAGATCGCCGGACAACTTGAGCCTAGCCCCTCCGCGCACAACCGGGGCAACGACCGCTTCAAGTTTACCGGCGAAGAGTTGCGTTCGACCTGGGCCAATCCGAGCGATGTCGAGGTCTTGGCCTTTCATCAATGGACGGCTTCGAGAATGCGCATCGCGGCGATTGATGCCGCCGAGCACAGCGTGCGATTCACAGGGACGACCCGCGGCATTTCCGCATGGTCGTCGTTTCCCAAGGGGAATCGGTACTTGGTGGAGAACGTTCGAGAAGCACTGAGCGAACCGGGCGAATGGTATCTCGATCGGCCTACCGGTGAACTGACCTATATCCCCATGCCGGGCGAGAAGCCGGAAACCGCAGTCGTGATTGCCCCGCGAATCTCGCGACCGCTTGTGATCCAGGGCGATCCGGCCGCCCGGAAGTGGGTGCAGTGGCTCGCGTTTCGCGGGCTGACGGTTGCCCACGACAATTGGACGCTCTCCGCTGAGGGCCAGAGTTTTCCGCAGGCAGAGGTGAATTTGGATGCGGCGGTCTCCGTGGTCGGCGGCCGGAACCTTACCTTCGATGCTTGCGCCGTGCGGCATGTGGGGTCGTATGCCATCGCTTTTGGAGCCGGCTGCCGCGAGAACCTCGTCGAGCGGTGCGAACTGGTAGATTTGGGCGGCGGCGGAATCACGATCGGCCGCGCCGTGGGAACGGGCGAGCATAGCTGGAGCATCGCGCCGCGCGACGAGGAAGAAGTCGCCTCGCATCATACGGTTCGCGACTGTTTCATCGCCCACGGAGGGCGCATCCACCCGGCCGCCGTCGGCGTTTGGATCGGCCACTCACCGCACAACAGCATCCTGCACAACGATATCCAAGATTTTTATTACACGGGCATCTCCGTCGGCTGGGTCTGGGGCTACGGCCACAGCCACGCCCACCACAACGATATCGGCTTCAACCACGTCCACACACTGGGGCAGCGCGTGCTTTCCGATATGGGCGGGATATATACGCTGGGAGTGTCGCCGGGTACGCGGATCCACGATAATTGCTTCCACGATATCGATTCCTTCAGCTACGGCGGCTGGGGCATGTACACGGATGAAGGGTCGAGTGGCATCGTCTTGGAAAACAACGTCGTCTATCGCACGAAGACCGGCGGATTCCACCAACACTACGGCCGCGAAAACATCGTCCGCAACAACATCTTTGCCTTCGCGAAAGAAGACCAACTCCAGCGAACCAGGACCGAGGCTCATCGCTCCTTTACTTTTGAACGAAATATCGTTTACTGGGACAATGCGGGAAAGCTGCTGGGAAGCAACTGGAAGGACGACAACTTCAAGATGGCCAACAATCTCTATTGGAACAGTGCCGGCCACCCCGTTCGCTTTCCGGAAAACCTGACATTGGAGCAATGGCAACAGAAGCGAAAGCAGGATGACGGTTCACGAGTCGCCGATCCCCATTTTGTCGCCGCAGAAAAGTACGATTTCCGTCTAGCGGCCGATTCGCCCGCACGAAAGCTCGGGTTCGTACCCATCGATGCAACCCAAGCGGGTCGCACCGTACCGTTGGTGCTAACGCGCGACCTACCGCCGGTGCCTAAAGGGTTTGAGTAACCGACAATTTGGTATCCATCCTATTGATGATTCTAACATTGCCCATCGGCAATTCAAGATCGGTCATTTTACATCGATCCGAAGTGATTCGACGCGTTCACAATCCACGGTGCCGTCCAAGGATTCCACGTTGGGTAGCTTGCCGATAGGGCGGACGCGGCGAGCAAGATCGCGGCCAGCCATCGCATCCAGCGCCGCTTGCTCATGGCATCGGCGGCGGGCAGCATGAGCGTCAGCCACAAGGGGGCAAGCCAGAAGACCCATCGAAATGCGGAGGCCATGCCGCCATAGTTGCGATCGATTGTCGGCCGCAGGATATAAAACGTTACGCAGACGATCGAAATGAGCAGCACCATCGCGCTCAACATTCGCAAGCGTCGATCCGATTCGCGAAAGAGCCACATGCCGCCGCCGATTAGCGCAAACCACCAGATCGGCGTGAGGGAGAAAATACCGTGACTTCCCACGAGGACGTGCAGCGCATAACGTCCCACGGAAGGCTCGCCGCGATCGATCCCTTGCGGGTTCCGCCAATAGGAATCGATTGTCCGATCGCCGCGCTTATAACTGTAGTCGTACCAATTGTCGTCGCTGCCGCGATGGGCATAAGCCGGATTCAGACTTTGGACCGCAATCCAATTCGTCCCAAAAAAGCCGGCAACCACAAGCAGCGCGGCCGGTAGATAGGCCAGGAAAGTTTTACGCGGCGCGACGAACAGCAATACGACACTGGCAGCGACTGAAAACGCGGCGGCGGGCAGTTCGTTCGCCGTCAACATTGCGCTTGCGAAACCGGCGACGACAAAACTCCACGCGCGCCGATCGCCGTCGAGCCAAATTCGCACGAGAATATCGAGAAGCACGACGGCACAAGCGGCCGCCACGAGATGGTTCGTAAGCACGACGGCGAAGGTCGTCAGAAACGTGCCGAATACGCACGTTGCCGCGACGAAAATGCGGCCCCAATCGGTTGTGCCGAGTCGTTCGATAAGCCGTGCAACGTAGATAAAGAAGAGCAGCAAGCAGAGTCCGTTGATGGTGATGAGCATGAACCGGCCGACTTCATACGGATGCGACCCCAGGGTCATGCCGGTCGTATGAAAGATGATCCAATACTCGGCTGCAATCAGCGTCGGCAGGAGCGGCGGCTTGCTGGAATACAAATGCTCGCCGCGCTTGATCATGTCGATCGTATCCCAGCCAGGCTCCTGAATCACCTTGTCGATGGAATACGGCGCACCGTCAACTCGCATCGCCGGCTCGACCAACGCTCGAACCGTACACCATCGGCTGCGGTCGTTGGCACTCAGGAACGGCCGCCATAGCCCGCGTTCGACGGCCATCCGCGATTTTGCCGCTGCAATCGCTTCGTCGGCTTTTGCCGGCGAGAGTCCCGACTTTTCGATCTCGGCTTTCTTATCGGCCAGTTTTTGCTTCAATACGGTGTCGGCCAGTGCCCGACGATCGACCGCATCGACGGCGAGAATCCGCCCTACGACCGCGCCAATGCCGACTGCGATGAAGATTGCGTAGATTGATTTTCGTAGTGCGGAATGGGGATCGGACGAAGCGGTCGTCATCGTAGGTTACATCCTTTCAGCCGAAGGTGCCGTTGCGGTCCCTTCCTCGCGTGTCTGCTCGGGTCTCTGTTCGGGTGTTTGCTCGCTAATCGCATACTCCTTCTGGTCCGGAGCACGCTGGGCAATCACGATGGCAGCCAGAAAAGCGAGGGCAAAGAGTTGCCCGCCGAGAATCATCAGTATGTCTGCCCAACGTCCGGCCGAGGACAGGAAGGAAAGCACGGCCCCAAGCCCGAAAAACGATAGGCCGATCGTGCCCAAGGCATGTTGGGGCCGCTGCCCGTAGGTGGTGCAAAATCGAACCGTGAGCAAATCGATAAATCCCTTTACGAACCGCGCAAAGCCATATTTCGATTGGCCGTGTTGTCGGGCACGATGCGCGATCGTGATTTCGCCAACGCGGTATCCCCGTGCGGCGGCCAGCACCGGCACGAAGCGATGCAGTTCGCCATAGATGCGGACCTCGCCGAGCACCTCGCGGCGGTAACACTTCATGCCGCAGTTGTGATCGTGCAACTGTACGCCGGTAAGGCCGCTCACCAAGGCGTTGAAAACGCGCGAAGGCATAACCTTGTGCCAAGGATCGTGGCGCACTTCCTTCCAACCGCTTACGACATCGAGATTGTTCTTCATGGTTGCTAGAAAACGCGGAATCTCGTGCGGGTCGTCCTGTAAGTCGGCGTCCATCGTCATCACCGTATCGCCCCGCACAACGGCAAACCCGGCGGTCAAGGCGGCCGCTTTGCCAAAATTACGACGGAAGCGAATCCCGCGTACTCGCGAATCCTTGGCCGCCAATTGTGAAATGGTTTGCCACGAACCGTCGCGAGAACCATCGTCCACGAACACAACTTCGATTTGATAATCTTGCGTCGCGGCTACTTCCGTCAACTCGCGGTGCAAGGCTTCGAGACTTTCGGCTTCGTTATAAACGGGGATAACCACGGAGAGCATAAACGTCATGTCCTGGCGGATGGAACGAGCCGATGACCAGTATATAGGATAATTGAAATCAAAAGTTCCGCCAGCAACCCTGCCAATCGAAAAGCCGCGGCGACGACCAGGGCTGTTTCGGCACCGCCTACCATTGGGCCGAGCAGGCCGACCAGCACGGCTTCGCGGGCGAAAAAGCCGCCGGGAATCATCGAAACGAACCCCAAAACGACCGACATCGCCACGATGGCAGTATAAAGATGCCAATTGCTAACGAGATCGGCTTCCAAGCTCAAGGCATGGAGCACGGCCCATAGGCTTGCCCCCATGACAAACCAGCCCAGCGTCATGGCAACCCAGCCGCTTACCAGTGTTGGAAAACCGAGCTTCAACAGTTTTTCCGCCACGATCGGCGAGGAGCGACCAACACCGAGGAAGCGGGCCATCCAAACGAATACCGGCGGCAAGGTCGGCAGCCCGGCGGCAATGGCGGTCAATACGGCGGCGACGATAAACGCTGGCTTGTGGGCATACGATATCGCCAGAATCGGCACGGAAACCGCCGCGCCGACCGACATCATCGTCAGCGTCTCCAAAAAGACGCTTGCAATCGCGATGCTCGCATCGACGCGATGGCTGGACAGTAAGCCGGTTCGCAGCACGACGACCATCGCCTTGCCCGGCACGTACTTCCCGAGGTGTCCAATGTAGTAGGCCCGCAAGGTTTCGCTCAGTCCGACAGCTTGTTCCATCGCGAGCAAGGCCCAATACCAGAACAGACCCTCGGGCAGCAACCCCAGCAGATAGATACCGCCGGAAGCGGCGAACCAGCCAAGATGGAACGGTCGCGGATAGGTACGCATGTGGTCCCATGCTTTGACAATCGTCGTCCAACCAAACCAAAGCACCACCGCCACGACCAGCAGCTTGCAAGCTGTAGCGGTCCAGCGACGCCAAGGCGGACGTGGTGGGTTCAAGGGGAGACTCCTCAGGAGATTTAGGCGGGATACGTCATTTTGCCATACCGGATTGCCGATGACAAGGGTTTTTTGACGTATCACCTACCTCGGCCCCGGTATATCCCGCCGATTAAAAACAATCGCCGCCGCAATGTAGCACGCAAGCCCAACGCCGATCAACGTTAAGTCATATTGCATCGCCACTCGACCGCCGCGATCGGGCAGCAAGATCAGCTCCTGCGGCTCGAAGGCACTCAAGAAACTCAGCGCGTACAGCCAACTTCCCTCGGGCCACATTCGAGCGATCAACTTCACGATCAGCTCCACTACAAAGAATCCGCCGGCAATGCCGATCGTCCACCAGCGGTCGCGGTTCCACGACGAAACGAACGTCGTGATCGCCGTGAAACAAAAGATCATGCAGAATAGATTGAACGCTCCCGGCAGAAACGACGATGCCAAAACCGGTTGATCGAAACGAACGCACGCAAGGCCCAGGATCGTGCCCAACGATACCGATGCCGCCAACAGGATCGATCCAACGGCAGTCACAATCGCGGGAATAATCAGCACCGTCACGCGCCATACCGGCAGAGAAATGATCAAGTCGAGCGTGCCCCGGCTGATCTCACCGCTGACCGAATCGGAGCCGCGCCCCAAAGCCCAGCCGACGCAAACCAACAGCGTTATCGCATGGACGTACAGGATGCTCAATTGACCGACGGGCGTTGCCAGCAGGGCAAGCGGCACGCCGACCATCGATTGTACAAAGCCCGGCAGAAAATTGAGAATCACGCCGAAAGCTCCCGCCTTGAAGCGGCTCATCAGCAAGACGAAGACCCAGCAGAATGCAGCGAGCAACAACGCCGACCCGACCAGTTGTTTCCAACAATCCGCAACGGCTTTTATCCATAGTGCTCGATTCATAGTGCCCCCAGCTATCCTATCTAATTCTACCAACTAAGGGCAGGTGGATGCGAAAGGTGTTCGATTTCTCGCACAAGCAAATGAATGGCACACACTTGGGGGGTGCGTTGATTCGGTTTTACACGGAAGCTTCCGAGGTTACTATGGATGGAGTTACCTGAGCCTAAGACCGGGCGGAGATTCGCTTATGACTGCAACCCTGTATTTTGTCGCGCTGGCCCTCGTTGGCGTTGATTTGGGATATCAACCGTTGCCCAACGGCGGCGGCCAGTTCATTCTGCAAGTTAATCTGGCGACGTTGCAATCGCTGCGACCCGGCGAGGAATTGACGCTCGATGTGCCGGCGGAGGCCCAGACCATGCGGCCGAACCAGTTTAAGATTTTGCTTGGAACCGGGGCACTGCCGCATGAAGTCCCGGTGGCTGCACCGCCCGAGTTGCAGGGAACGCCTCCTGCGGTTGGTCCCACGGCCAGTCCGCATACCACGTTTGCCTTGCCGCAAAAGTTTGAAAACCTCTCGGCCGCGGGGGCCGATGGCAGCAACGGCACCCCGGCAGACCGGCCCTGGGTGTGGCTCATCGTGATTGGATTGTTGGCCTCGAATTTCTACGTAGGCTGGCTCTTTGTCGACGCGCGGCAGCGGCACGGCTTGTTGCTGCGACGATCGATGATTTAAGTCGGTTCCTCCTTTGCCCAGAGGAACCAATGCAGGGGAACCAATGTGCCACACCCAACTAAACAATTTGGCATCTTTTGGCGATTCGACCACCATTCGTTCGTTCCGGCAGAACGGACCTACTTTGAATTATTCCGGGAACTATCAACCCGCGCCAAACGTCTCTTCCTGTAGATTTGACAGAAAACAGGCATCAATGCCCCCCCAATGGTCTAACCCGGACTTTGTGAGGTATAGTTTTCAATCCAACGCCAACAACTCTTGGGAGAAATTGCCATGCGATTTCATCGCTCTTTGTTATGCCTTGCCGTGGCGGCCGCTTCGGTCGTGCCAGCGACGGCGTTTGCCCGCATTAAACTGATCACGCTGCCCGTCCGCGAACGGGTGGAAATTCAACTCGACAATCCCAACGCCACGCTCGTGGAAGAGGAGCGCATCGTGCCGCTGGTCCGGGGCGTCAACCAGGTCGATTTTTCCTGGGCCAATACGCAGATCGATCCCGGCACGATCGTCTTCCGCGTTGTCGGCGGTGCTGCCAAGGCCGACGCAAAGGCTGAAGCCAAAGCGACCGATCCGCTCGACGTAAAGGTGCTTTCCGTCAGCTATCCGCCCAACGAAGCATCGCTCGTGTGGCAGGTGTCGTCCAACGGCAGCGGCGGCGCACGGGTTCGCATCAGCTATCTGCTGGGCAATATGAACAAGAGCTTCAACTATCGAGCGACCGCCTCCAACGACGAGAAGACACTGGTCCTGTCCGAATATATGCGGATTCAGAACTTGGCGAACGAGTCGTTCGGTTCCTCCGGCCTGTGGGCCGGCTTCGGGCCGCGATTTCTCAAGCCGATCGGCATCAACGAGACCAAGGAGATGCTCGTCGAGAAGTTCGCGGAGGTGCCGGTCAAAAAGACCTATACGTGCGACCCGCAGGCCCACGGCTATCTCGACCGCCCGCAAAACAAGCTGATGGTGCCGATGCACTACGTGTTGACGAACAATAAGGCGAATCGGCTGGGTGCCGCGCCGCTTCAATACGGCAAGGTCCGCATCTTTCAGGAGGATGGCCACGGCGGCACGGCCTTCATCGGCGAGGACTGGGGCAAGTTCACGCCGCTGGACGACGAAATGCGGCTCTACGTGGGCGTGGCCCAGGATATCGTCGTCCGCCGCACCATCGATAAGAACGAAGTCCACCGCATCGCCGGGAATCTCTACAACCGCGAGGTCGTCGTCAAATACGAGATCGAGAATTTCAAGGACAAAGCGGCCGTGCTCGACGTTTCTGAAAACGTGCGTGCCATTCGCAACGAAGTGGCCGGCGACACGGGCCGCGACGTGCAGTGGGAGTTGGACAAGGCAACGACCTTCGACGGCGGGCCGGATAAAGAGAAGAGCACTTTCGAGCAGCTCCTCTACCACGTCTCACTGCCGGCACGCGGGGCCGACGGCAAGGCCGATAAAATCGTCCACAAGCTCCACCTGCTCATCAAGAACGAATGGTAAGAAAGGAATTTACAACGATGCGAACTACTCACATTTTCACGATGGCAATCGTCGCCTCGTGCCTCGTTGCGACTGCTGCCAAGGCCGAGAACGTCGATCTTTCGACCGTGCCCAACCGCAACACGGTGCAACTAACGATCTACAATTCCGAAGACCTCACGCTGGTCCGCGAGACTCGCAAGGTGAGCTTCAAGCCGGGAGCGAACCCGCTGCAATTCTCTTGGGCGAATACGCTCATCGATCCATCGTCGGTGGAACTGCGGTTCCTGACCCACGGCGATAAGCTCTCCGTACTCGATACGACGTTTCCCCACGCCAAGCCGCAGATGCTCTATTGGAACGTGCAAAGCGAACTCGACGGCGAGGCGACGATCGAGATCAGCTACTTCACGGCCGGCATCGGCTGGTCCGCCGACTACGTCTGCATCGCCGATGCGGACGAAGCCAAAGTGGGCATCGAGGGCTTCGTGCGGGTGACGAACAACTCGGGCGAAGATTACGAAGATGCACAGGTCCGCCTCGTCGTTGGCCGCATCAACTTGGTCCAAAAGATCGCCGAACTCGCACGCATCACGCCGCAGCAGGTGGCGGAGCTCGAGGATTCGGCCAAGGCGCGGTTTCGCGGCGATGCGCTGCGTAAGGCGATGGATGCCTCCCTCGCGGTGTCGTCGGCCGGCGCAATGGCCCCGGCAGCCGCGCCGCAGGGCAGAGCCGAAGCTCCCAAGGAAGTTGCCAAGGAAGGACTGGGCGAGTATTTCATCTACACCATCGAGGGCACGGAGACGATTCGGGCGGGGTGGTCGAAGCGGATGCGGAGTCTGGAAGCGGAGGCCGTGCCGATGAAGATCCAATACCGCTATCGCCCGGCCGAATATGGCGAACAGTTGGTGCGAATGGTTCTACTGACCAACGACAAGGAATCGAAGCTCGACACGACGCCGCTGCCCGACGGCACGGTGCGGCTCTTCCGTCGCAATGGCCGCGATGGGCTGACCTACCTTACCGCGCAGCCGATCAAATACGTGCCCATTGGCGACAAGTTCGAGCTCAATCTGGGCGTCGATCCGGAGGTGATCTTCGATCTCGTCAAGCTGCGCACGTCGCGCGATGAACTTTGGATGTTGGTCAACGGTGCGAACATCTATCGTCGCGTCGATCGGGCAGGAGTGCAGATTGAGGTCAATAGCACGGTCGCCGGTTGGGACGACCGCGCGACCTTTGCGCAGCGGGTCCGCAACTACACGAAGAAGCCTATCGACCTGGAAATCCGCCGCACGCTGCCGGGACACGTCGTCTTTCGCAGCGAGCTGCCGGTGAAGAATCACGACTTCCAGACGGTTCAGTATACGGCCAACGTAAAGCCGGGCGAAAAGGCCAATTTGCTTTACGAAACCGTCCAACGTCAAGGCTACAACGCGAAGCAAAACAACGTCACCATCGAACGAGCCGCGATCGCGCCTTGAGCGAAATATCTGTATTGAAAGTCTCCCGCAAAGGCGCAAAGGCATAAGCGAAGAGCAAGCATCGAGAATTTATCGTTTCTTTGCGCCTTTGCAACTTTGAGCGAGCCACCTCCCAATTACGAAGCAAGAGTCGAGGCATGTTGCGAATTATACAGTTCTTCTTCCTGGCGACAATTCTCACAATCGTTGCGGCCCATGCGGAGAACGTCGATCTTTCGACCGTCCCCAGCCGCAACAGCGTGCAATTGACGATTTACAATTCGGAAGACCTGACCCTCGTCCGCGAGACCCGCAAGGTGAGCTTTAAGCCGGGAGCAAACCCCTTGCAGTTCAGTTGGGCCAATACGCTCATCGATCCGACATCCGTGGAACTGCGATTCCTCTCCCATGCCGACAAACTGACGGTGCTGGATGCGACGTTTCCACACGCCAAACCGCAAATGCTCATTTGGAACGTGCAGAGCGAGATCGACGGTGACGCGGTAATTGAAATCACCTACTTCACGAGCGGCATCCATTGGTCGGCCGACTACGTCTGTCTTGCCGATGCGGAAGAAGCGCACGCCAACGTCGATGGCTTCGTGCGCGTGAGCAACGACTCCGGCGAAGAGTATGAGGATGCCCAGGTTCGGCTGGTCGTGGGCAAAATCAATCTCGTGGAAAAGGTCGCCCAACTGGCTCGGGCATTGGAGCGCGACGGCCGCCAATTGGATAAGTTGGGCCGCAGCGAATTGCGCTATAAAGCATTGAAGGATTATGATAAGAAGGAGGCCGATGCGTCTTACGCCTACGGCTACGCCCACTCGGGTGCGCTTGGGGGCCGCTTTCAGATCGAGAAGCCCAAAGAAGTCGCCAAGGAAGGGCTGGGCGAGTATTTCATCTACACCATCGAAGGCACGGAAACGATTCCCAGCGGCTGGTCGAAGCGGCTGCGGAGCTTGGAAGCGGCCAACGTGCCGTTGAAGATCCAGTATCGCTACCGCCCGGCCGAGTATGGCGAGCAGTTGGTGCGGATGTACCTGTTGACGAACAACAAGGAATCGAAGCTGGGCACGACGCCGCTGCCCGACGGCACGGTGCGGGTCTTCCGCCACAACGGTCGCGACGGGCTGAGCTACGTCGCTTCGCAAGCGATCCAATACGTGCCGATCGGCGATAAAATCGAATTGAAATTGGGCGTCGATCCGGAAGTCATCTTTGAACTGGTCAAAAAGCGCACGTGGCGCGATGCGATTTGGATGCAGATTAACGGAACGAACGTCCTGGATCGCGTCGACCGCCCCGACGTAAAAATCGACATCAATAGTTCCGTCGTCGGCTGGGACGATCATCGAGCGTACGCTCGGCGGGTGCGGAATTATACCGAGAAGCCGATCGATCTGGAGGTTCGCCATGCGATTCCGGGCGATGTTGTCTTTCGCAGTGAGTTTGCCGCGAAGAACCACGACTATCAGACGGTCGAGTATGCCGCCACAGTTCAGCCGAGCAAAACGGCCGATCTGGCTTATGAAATCGTGCAACATCAGGGCCGCAATGCCAAGCAGAATCGCTTGGTGATCCAAAGCGCAACGGTTCGCTCCAGCAAGTAGGTTCCTTGTCGAGCGGAGGGAAGCCTTTGCATTTCCTTGCAGGCTTGGCTGCTTACTGGAATTCAATGACGGGGCGACGTTTATTGGATAGCGTTAGCGAGCCGACGCACTCCAAAGGTCCGTTACGGCAGAGCCGGCCTACTAAAAAAGGAAGGCGTCTCCCAGGGTTGGCCCCGGGAGACGCCGCGTCCTTTCACCCGTCCCTAAGGATGTCTTGCTATTTTGCCCCTACGATCCGTTTGCGACGGGCACGGTACGCCGCCCCGGCGACCAAGCCGGCGACGAGCAGGGCAACCGTGCCCGGCTCCGGCACCGCTGCGACCGAAGCTCCCGCACCCGTAGCAGGCGCGGCCGCCGCGCTGGAACCTTCGGCGATCGGTGCCGTTGCGGCATTGGAGTCGAAGACCAGCGTTGCGCCGTCGGCGACGGTCATACTCGTACCATCGAGGATGGCACCGTTGGTCGCTAGGATCAACGTGCCGGCAGTGTCGTTGGTTCCGCCACTGTAGGTATTGCCCGTCCCGGAGAGCGTCAAGGTTCCGGTGCCCATTTTCGTCAGCCCACCGGAACCGGTGCCGATGAGCGATTGAGCGATTCGGATGGCGCTGCCACCGGTATCGATGATGGCTCCGCCATTGAGAACGTCGGCTGCGGAAAGCCCTTGCATGAATGTGGAATTGCTCGTGGTGGGAATAAGCGTTCCGCCGTTAAAGTTGAAGATGCCGGTTCCGCTGTTGCGGGAAATTTGCGGCACGGTGAGCGTGCCGCCGTTAAGGTTGTAGGTGAAGGAACCGGCGCGGCTCAATCCGG
>JANXOJ010000614.1 GCA_025353625.1 Planctomycetota bacterium
GCGCAGGAGGTTGTCGTTGTTGCACCGAATGTTGGAATATCCGCCCGGCACCATTCCTGGGGTCGCTTTCAGGCGGGTGCTTGGAAGACGGTTCGCGTCGTGACGGAGACGATCGGAGATAATGGAGTCGTGGCCAGTGCCAACGTTACCGAAACGAAAACCCGGCTCAAACGAACCGATCCGGACGGCGTCGTCCTTGAGGTCCAGGTGGGCGTGGAAGTTGCTGGTAAGCAATTCGATGCACAGCCTCAGAACCTCAAGCAAGGTTATCACGGCGAGCTTGCCGGGGGCGACGTCAAGATCAAGGCCCCCTGCCCCGGCCAAGTGACCGTTGAAGACCGAAAGATCGATTGCCAGATGCAGCAGGTGGAAATTGTCACTCCGGCAAGCCGCACCGTGGCGAACGTCTTTTATTCGGATCACGTATCGCCCTACATCCTACGTCGGCAAAGCACCACGACCGATCCGGCCACGGCCAGCGTGCTGAGCGAAACGGTCTCCGAAGTGATCGCGCTGAACATGCCCCAACGGGTATTGGCCGATACCAAGACCGTGGCCTGCGTGAAGACCGTCCAAAAGACTGCCAGAGGTTCCGTTACGACCTTGGCGATGACCTCCGCGGAAGTGCCGGGCGGAGTTGTTTATCAGACGACCAAGGAGACCGACACGGCCGGTCGGCTGGTCCGCCGCAGCACGTTGGAGCTAGTGAACTACGGAGCACGTCCGGAAGAAGAACGCACCGGCCTTTTCGGCCGCAAGCGACCGCCGCGCCGCAAGACGAAGGCTTAAGTGCCGTAGGCCGCAACAGGCCATCGCGGGAGCTCTCCATGCAACGACGCGATTTCTTCAAACTGACCGGCGCAACAGTCGCTTCTTCCTTGGCCGCCCGAGTCGTCGGTGGCGCGAAACTGAGCGACCGCGTGCCGACGTTAAAGATCGACCCCAAGCCGCTCTTCGATCTTTCACCGTGGCTCTACATGCAGTTCATGGAGCCGTTGGGCGCGACCGATAGTTCGGTCGAGGCTTCATGGGATCACCTCCACAACCGCTGGCGCGCCGACCTGATCGAGGTCGCGAAGGAATTGGCACCGGGGATGATGCGCTGGGGAGGACTATTCAGTGCCTATTACCGCTGGCGCGAGGCAGTCGGTCCCCGTGCCGCTCGCAAGCCGATACAGAACCTCAACTGGGGTGGCGTCGAGACCAATCAGGTTGGCACTGCCGAGTTCGTCGACTTCTGCCAACGGGTCGGTGCCGATCCGTTGATGTGCGTCAACTTCGAGTCCGAAGGATATAAACCCTGGGCCGTCAATGCCAAAGGCGAGGCCCGTGCCGGCAATGCCCAGGAAGCTGCCGAGTGGGTCGATTACTGCAACAACCCCGACAACGCCGAACGAATCGAACACGGCTTCCGCGAACCGCTTCCGATCAAGCTTTGGCAGATCGGCAATGAGACTTCGTTCAGCCCGCAACGATTCGATCGGGATGCGGCCACGGTAAAGACGATCGAGTTTGCCAAGGCGATGCGCGGCCGCGACCCGCAGATCAAGCTTATCGGCTGGGGCGATAGTGGCTGGGCCAAAAACATGATCGAGCGAGCGGGCGAACATCTGAACTACATCGCCTTTCACGACCTCTACGATCCCGGTCGAGGCGATCCCAAGTCGCCGCTTCGCGACAACGTATACCGCCATGACCCGGCCGCGACGTGGGACGCCTTGATGAACGGCTACAAGCCCCACGAGCGCAAGATTCTCCAGATGCGAGAGCAAGTCAAAGCGTACAAGTTGCCGCTGGCTTTGACCGAATGTCACTACATCCTGCCGGGCCGCAATCGTTGCGAGGTCTTGTCGTCGTGGGCGGCAGGCGTCTCCTATGCACGCTTCTTAAACGTTCACGAGCGGCATGCCGATGTTTTACAAATCGCCAACATCGCCGACTTCTGCGGCACGCGCTGGCAGACCAACGCCATCATGCTGCCCGTGCCCGGCGGCAGGGCCTTCGCGATGCCGGTGGCCAAGGTAATGGGGCTTTATCGAAAGCACTCGGGCAAGAGTTTCATCGGGGTCAGCGACGTGCCTGCCGATCTCGATATCACGGCAAGCCGCACCGCCAACACGATCTTTCTGCACATTATCAACACGCACCGCACGCGCTCGCGGGAAATGAATCTCTCGATTGCCGGTATGTCGGTGAGTGGCGGCAAGGCATTTATGATTGCAGCCGACCCCGAGGTCGAGATCATGTCGGCGGGCAACGATCCGATGAAGGTGCAAGAACGTGCGATTCCGCCTAGCGGACAATTCTCATTCCCGGCCGCATCTGTGACGGCGATGGAAGTCGCGGTAATATAGCGTCTTTGCCTACGACGGACCTCCGAGTCCATCCGAAGATACGATTGCAGAAAAATGGATGACGCAAGCAGATTGGAACACGAATAATCGCCGATTATTTGCGTTGAGCACCTCTACCGTTTCGCGCCACTATTTGATATCGTTGCGATGGCCGTTTTGTCCCTAAATACCCACCCCTTCGGAGTCGTTTTCATGTCTCGACAAATTGCGTTCGTAGCGTCCGTGCTAATGTTGATCTCGCTTGGCGGGACCGTGCCGCTGGCGATGGCGGATGAACCGGTCAAGGCGGTTGTCATCCCCGGCGGTAAGCCGTGCCAGGGGACGCTGCAAATTCGCGGCAAGAGTTATAATCTCGATCGGGCCGTCGCCTACACGTCGATCGTGCTGAATGAGGAATGTGTCAACGTGCTTTTAAGCAGTTCGACCATCCCGATCGATAAGCTCAAGACGGCGATATTGGACGGCAACGGTGCCGACGACAAGTTTTTCTTCTTTCAGCCAAATGTCAAAATCACCTTCAGTAAAGAAGGCAAGGCACGCTTCTTCAACGCTTATGGTGACGGCGGTAGCGTCAGTGCTGCCGGTTCAGATTTGAAGGGCCAACTTGCCATCAAGGATGGTCGGGGCAGCGGCAGTTGCTCGTACATACCCGACGAAAAGAAAAACGGCTTTGACGTGCAATACGATCTGGCGGTGTTGCCGATCCCGCAAGCCGTGTTCGCCAAGATCGAGGCCGAGAAGGCGGAACGGCTGGCAAAGCGTGCGCAGAAAGAAAAGGAACGCAAAGCCAAAAAGGAGGCCGATGCGGCCAAAGCGGCCGTCGCCGAAGCGACCGGTCCCAAGGCCCATTCTTTGCCGATTCCCCAAGGGGCAACGAATGTCGAATTCCAAAAGCAGACCGGGCAAATCCGTTTTCAATGCCCGTCCGACGTGGTTTCAACGGCCAATTTCTTCGTGCAACAACTGGCCGCTCAAGGTTGGACGGCCGGCAAGGACTTGATCCGCGCGAAGTCGTCGATCATGAAGCGGACCAAGGGGGACGCGAGCCTTTCGATCTTCGTCCGCCCCGCCGACGGCGCGACGAGCGTGCAGATCATTGCCAAGGGGCTATCGTGGGACGAAGCCAAGCCGGCGGTTGGCAAATAGTATAGCTTGCATCTATCCCGTTCCCGCTGGAGCAAGCCCCAGCAGCGACTGCAAACGAATCGAGCCGGCCTCAACGAAGCCGGCTCGGTTAGCGTAACGATTCTCCGATCATCCCTTTGCCGGGATCAAATCCATGTGGCACTTGGGGCAAGCTCCGGGGCCTTCTAGTTTAATCTCCGGGTGCATTGGGCAAGTGAACATGCCCGAGCGACCATGACTTATTGGACCATCGGCGGCGGGGCCTTCCGACGCATCGCCACTGCCTTCCGACGCTTCGCCCCTGCCTTCCGAAGATTCGCCCTGCTCGTCGGAGATCATCGTCCGTTGCGAACCTTGCGGTTCCGGATGATACATCGAGCGAGGGTCGCCCTGTTGGCCGTTCATCATCGGATTGAAGCCTTGCGGACCTGGACCCATCATCCCGCGTGGATCGCCTTGCTGGCTGGGCATCCCTTGCTGGAAGCCTTGTGGGCCTGGACCCCGCATCCCGCGAGGATCGCCTTGTTGTGCCGACATCATGGGGTTGAAGCCTTGCGGGCTCATGCCGCGCATCCCACGTGGGTCGCCCTGCTGTTGCGACATCATCGGGTTGAATCCTTGCGGGCCGGAATCGCGAAATTCGCCGGGACCGTTGCTCCGTGCAAACTGCCAGTAGGGAGGCGTTTGCGGGGCGGGAGGATATGCCGCGAACGACGGCCTGGGATAGTTTCGCGGTAGATCGCTATGGCCGCTAAAGTTTCCATTCGAGCCAACGCGGTAGTTCTGGGAGTAATGCGGCGCATAGCTGCGGCTATACGTGCCGTAGGAATAGCTGGGGGCACAGTACCCGTAGCTCGAATATCCGTAGCCGCAATCGTCGGCCATCGCGGTTCCGGTCAGCACTGGGGCGGAAAGCACCAATGCAAAAGTTAGCTTAACAAACGTCTTCCATGCAGTCGTCACGGTTATGCCCTTTCAAAGTCAAAGTGGTTTGGAGTTACGGTTGGGCAAGACCGAAATGGCCTCACCACCTCCACCTTGTACGGGCAGAAACGCGACTGTTACAACACCCCGTCAAAAACTGCAACGCCGTCCACGACCTTGCAGACATGCACGGCAAAGGCGTCGGCCAAGGCTGGTCGGCTGCGGGGATAGGCGGCAGTCACGGCGGCGCGAACAGCATCAATGCTACCGGCAGCCACCAGAGCACCGCTTGCCCCTTTGTCGCCGCCGCCGAGCATACGCTCCCCATGGACGCCCGGCACGGTGCGGACGATATCGCACATCGTTTCCAACTCGGGGCCGGAAAGCTTATAGTCGTCGCGGAGTCCAATGCCGTCCTCGCGGAACAAGCGGCCAACGGTGGCAATATCGCCCTGTTTCCAGGCGTCCAGCATGTCGTAGAAATTCCGTTGGGCGCGGTAAATATACTTCAAGCGGTCGCACAGGTCCGGGTGCGAATTGCCGAAGCGAGCCACGATGCGGTCGTAAAGTGCTGCCTCACGAACATCGGCAAGGCACTTAATGCCGAACTCGGAGCCGGCCATCTCGGCGAGCTGCTCACATTCCGCGCGTCGAATCTTATAGGTTGATTTTTCCAGACCGGGGCGAACCGTGCCCGTATCGAGGCCAACGATGCGAAAATCGTCCGCCCCGGTGCCTAGCGGCACATAGCTGATCGAACGCGCGGCCGGGTTGTAGTGCGTACCCATCCCTTCTTTGGCAAAGTAGATCATGATCTGGTCGAGCTTGCCGCAGGGCGAACCGATATACTCGTTTTCGACTTCCTGGGCAAGATCGACGATCTTCATGCCGTCCTTCTCCACGATTCCATTCGCATCAAAGATCGACGTAATAAGATTGATTGAAAGCGACGCTGAACGCGACATCCCGCCGCCTGGGATATTGCCGTTGAGCACCGCATCAAAGCCTTGCGTCAGCTTGTAGCCCGCCTCATGCAGGATGTGGTCGCACCCCAAGGGGAAGCGAGCCCAACTATCGACGTTCGCGGCCGAGCGCGGCGGCGGCACGTTGCCGATTTGAAATGTCACGAGGCCATCGCCGGGAAAATTGTTGCTGAAGAGCCGCACTTGTTGCGTGCCGTTGGGCTTGTAGGCCATCCAAATAAAACGATCGGTACCGACGCCGAACAGTTCCGTGCCGTTGTAGTCGCCGTGCTCCACGCCCAGGCAGAACCGCGACGACGTCCGCCGCATGCGTCCCCCGGCAACATGCAAGCCGTGCTGCGCGGCTAGTTGGAGCAATTGATCGCGAATTTGAAGGTCCGTGGCGTCGGCAGTTGGCATGATGGTCCTGATGGAACGAAGGTTAAGAATGGCCCCGGCGAATCGCGGCGCAACGCCTATTTTAGAGCAAAAACGGCCCTGCGGCAACTATGGCCGCTCGACGAAAAACAGCACGCCACAGAGGCACGGAGGGCACGGAGAAGACCGACGCGGCCAAAGGTCGATATGTAATTGGACGTACATCTCTGCTCCCCATTAGTTACTCGGATCGGGACGTCGGTTGTTTTTACACTCTTTGTCCCACGTGCCTCCTTGGTTCCCCGGTCTTTTCATTGAACCTTGAACCTTGTACATTGAACGTTCAACCTTGAACGTTGCACATTCACGCGATCTCGATTGTGGAGCCAAGCCGTGCCGTCAGAAATGATGTTTCTCAGACAGATGCTCGCGGGCGGGTCGGCAAACTACTTGCCGATTGCGATGCTCAGCGGGCTGCTACTGGCGGCCATTTTTCGCCCCAAGCAGATCCGCTGCTTGGGTATGTTCCGCACGGCGTGTGTCCTTTTGGCCGTCTCGGTCGGATTGGGGCCAACATTGTTGGCGTGCATGGTCTCCTTAGGGATGCCAAACAACATGGGTGGCGTACCGAGTTTGGCGTACCCGATCATCGAGGCAGTCGGCAGCGTCCTTCTGGCCATTAGCATCTGCCTAGGAATCTTTTCCTTGCTGCCGTCCTCGGATGGCGAGTATGAAACGCTTGCGCCCAAGCACCCGATGGATTCCTAGCCCGTGTTAAATCGCAACGACTTTATCGACCGCCATTGCGTTTACGATGTCGAGCAAATCGTCCAGCAGGTTCCGTTGAGGGCCGAGGCCCGCTTGCTGCTCGAAATCGACAACGATACAGCGGGCTTGCTGTTGTTGTGGTCGCTGATTCGTTGGGAGCGAAACTTCCCGATTCGCACGCTCGAAGCGATGGGCATCGACCTCTGGGCACTGACCCGCGATGTGGACGAACAACTGCGGAGCCGGTGTACAGAGGCCCCCCGTTCGAGCATTTTGGCGGCGCGGAGCCGCGATTGCGATTCGCTCTTGCGATTTTGGCTCGATCGCGCGGCGATGGAAGCCCGAGCGTTGCATCGCGACTACGTCGGTGCGGAACATTTGTTGTTGGCACTGCTGCATAAAACGGATAGTCCTGCTGCGACGGTGCTTCGATCCCGAGGCGTGGAAGCGGAGGCTTTCGCGACGGCCATTGAGACGGCATTGAAAGAAGTTGAGCATCCGTTCATTCCCATAACCAGATTGCCGCGACGCAAATGGGGCGTTTCCACGACTTCCTGGATCGTCGCCATCGACAGTCCAGCGGTTGGCGTGCCGCGGCGATTCGGCGTCTTCGTCATGCTCATGATCGTCACGCTTTACGCCGTACTGTTTTCGCTTTTACGAACGCTAAACTTTTCGCCGCTCAGTTTTGCACTCGTCGGCGGGTTCGTCGCGATCGTCGGCCTCGGTCAGGCCGTGCTATATGGCGGGCGATACCCGCGCGCGGCGTCGGTGTGGGTTGGAGTATTTCTCTTTCCGTGCGAATTGTTCGTGTCCATGTACTCGGAAAGGTTTCAAGACTGGACGCTTGCCGGGATTATCTTTGCGATTATCTATGCCGTTTTCCTTGGGATACCGCTGGGTGCGATTGTCGGCTATCTGGTCGGCACCCTAACGGCCGGCGGTTTTTACTTGCTCGACCGGCTCGAGAAGCGACGACTGGCAGTTGAGAAGGAAGCGGCGGATAAGTAGGTTCCTTCAGACGGAAGGAACGATCGTGCTCGGCTCAACGAACCTATTCAAACAGATTCGACCTAACTAAATACCCGCTTAGCTTGCACGACGCGCGGCAACCGGGCAAGATCGCGAACGATTGGCCCAGGTTGCAATCGCGGTTCGCTTGCCAACAGTTCCTGCACGGCCTCACGAATCGTCGGGCTAATCTCAATCACCAGATGTCCGCCGGGGCGAAGACGCTCGGCCGCCTGCGGTATGAGACGCTCGATGATTTCGGTTCCTTGGATGCCGCCCAAGAGAGCATTGCGCGGCTCGAAGTCCTTGACTTCGCGCGGCAACTTCTCGTATTCGGCCAGGCTGATGTAGGGCGGATTGCTTGCGATGAAGTCGAAAGTCCTTTCGGGCGGTACGCCGTCCAGCAGGTCGCACTCGATGAACTCGATCCGCTCGGCAACGCCATGCTGACGGGCGTTTTCTGCTGCGATCTCCAACGCGGCTTTGCTGATGTCGGTCGCGATGACCTGGGCAGTCGGCAGATTCTTGGCGAGTGTGACGGCAAGAATTCCGCTGCCCGTGCCGACGTCGGCAACGTTTAATATCCCTTTCCCCGCTTGCTGCTTGGCCAGATCGAGAACGGTAACGACGATCAGTTCCGTTTCCGGTCGAGGGATCAGCACGCTCGGTGCGACTTTGAAACCGAGCGAATAGAACTCTCGCCGACCGACGAGATAGGCCACGGGAGTTCCTTCCGCCCGGCGGCGAACCAACTCGCGAAACGCCGTCCGCTGGTCTTCCTTGGGAACGTCCGCGAATGCCGTATAGAGTTCGATCCGCTTGCAGCCGAGGGCCTCGGCCAAGAGAACTTCCGCATCCAGTCGCGGCGAATCGGCCCCACGACCCTTGAAATGATCGGCGGTCCATTGCAGCAAGCGGCCAACGGTCCAGGGGTCAGGGGGAGACATGGGGAGGAAGAAAGGAGTTAGGAGTTAGATCGTACTTGACTGTATCACCGCCCACCGCCCAGTTCCCTCAATCGATATTCCCGAACGCCTGCCGTTGGGCTTGGCGGTCGCACTCGATTAAGGCATCGATTACCGTCGTCAGGTTGCCACAAATTACATTTTCTAAATTGAAGTTCTGGCTGACGCGGTGGTCGGTAAGCCGATTCTGGGGGAAATTGTAAGTGCGAATGCGCTCGTTGCGGTCGCCGGAGCCGATCTTTTCGCGACGTTCGCTGGAACGTTTTTTCATCTCCTCGGAGCGTTTCATTTCGTAGAGACGGCTCTTCAACACGCGAATCGCCTTGGAAAGATTCTTGTGCTGGCTCTTCTCGTCCTGGCAGCAAACTTCCATGCCCGTGGCGGTATGAACGAGGCGGATGGCACTCGCCGTCTTGTTGACGTGTTGGCCGCCGGGGCCGCTGGCACGGCGAATTCGCTCGACCGAATAGTCGGCCGGCTTGAGATCGACTTCCAAATCTTCCGGCTCGGCCATCACGGCCACCGTGGCCACCGATGTTTGCACGCGGCCCTTCGTTTCCGTCTCCGGCACGCGCTGTACGCGATGGCCGCCGTTTTCGTACTTCATGGCACGGTAAACGCCCTCGCCTTCCAGGCCGAGAATCACTTCCTTGAATCCGCCAAGTTCGGTCGGGCTAAGGTCCATGACTTCGACCTTCCAGCCCTTGGTTTCGCAGTAGTGGCGATACATTTCATAAAGATCGCGGGCGAAGAGTGCCGCTTCGTCGCCGCCCGTGCCGGCACGAATTTCGAGCATGCAGCGCGTCCGCTGGGCATCTTCGCCGCCGACAATGGAATCGAGAATCTCGCTCCAGCAGACCTCGCGCTCGGCCTTCAGATCGGGCAACTCGGCTTCGGCAAGTTGACGCAGTTCAAGGTCGTCGCCGGCGATCATCGCCAGGGCCTCGGATATCTGGGTGTTGAGCCGCTTGAAATGCTGGTACTTTTTGGTCGCCTTGGACAACGAGCCATGTTCGCGCATATACAGAGCCAAACGCGCCGGGTTTGCCAGCACGTCGGGATCGACCATCAGACGCTCAAGCTCTTCAAAGCGAGCGAGCTGCTGCTCCAGAATCTCGCGCATGTCTAGGCTTTATGCCGCTTTCTCGTATTCGAGCCGAACGCTCCTATCTCGCCGTGCGAGATGAAACGACGCTTTTTCCGCTTCCCAAACCTAACCGACACCTCGCACAGCGAGATGAATACGAAAGAACCTGCCCGCGTTTGTTAGGTCGATTCGGCTGCCGCAGGCACCTCGGCCGTCTTGCCCTTGCCGCGCTGCAAGCTGGCGTAGCCGCCGGAGTTTGCGAACTTCCGCTGGAACTTCTCGATGCGTCCCGCCGTATCGACATATTTCAGCTTGCCGGTATAGAACGGGTGGCACGCGCTGCAAATATCGACCTTCAACTCTTCTTGCGTGCTGCGGGTTGCGAACGTATTGCCACAGCCGCACTTGACCGTGGTTTCTACATACTTTGGGTGGATGCCGTCTTTCATGATCTGGAATTCCTGCTGCGGGAAGACAATGCGAATCTCTCAATCTAACATAAATCGGCGATAGGAACAAGACGCGGCCACCGATATTTTTCTAGCTTATGCGATGCATTGGAATCGGCGTAAGCTGTTGTTTCAACCGATGTTATACGATTGTCGCCTTTGCCGAAAAAGGATCGCATTTTACCGACTTGGGCACGCTTCCCTTACATCCTGCTTACAACACGGGGCACAAAGCGGTGTTCGGAGCGACGGTTTGGTCGATCGCGGTAACGTTGGTTCGACCGGCCGACCAGGTAGCCGAATCGCGGAACGAACTCGACGAACCACCTGAAGTGCAGCCCGGATCGGTGCCGGAAATCGGCAAGGCACAGACGCCCAAGGGGGCCACGACCGAATACGATTGGTCGAGCGAGATGACCGCGCCGACCACGCTCTGCGATTCGTGAATGATTGCGTCGCGGATGCCGGCAAGCCCGCCCACAACGCCGATGACCAAGAGCGTCAAAAGCATGATCCACTCGAACGTCAAGACGCCTTCGTCGTCGCATAAGAGGTCGTGCCATCGCGATGAAACCGCGTTGCCCTCTGCGGTTGCGGACGCGGCGACGCCGCGAGCCAGAAACTTGCTAAAACGGGCGATAGAAACTTGGGTGCTGAAAACGAACTTTTGCATGATGCATCTCCTAAGAAAAAAAGTGTGTAAATTTCGATCAATGATTGTGAATGGGAAAAATTTCGCTAACGTTCGCCGGTTGCACGACTGCGGGTCGCGTAGGCTGCGATTCTCGCACGAAGCGATGTAACGTCATCGCAATAAACTCGGACCAAGCTGGACCGGGCGGCTTGCAAACAAAGAGCGACGCACCCTGAATGCGGGCCTCTCGTTCGTCCTCCACGTCGTAAGCATCGGCCACTAATCCCACCGCTTGACGACGGTTCATGTTCTTGAGCATCGCGCACAATTGCATGCCCGACATGTCGGCAAGCTTCGTATTAATCAACCACAAACCCATCTGCCTCGTCTTGGCAAGGCGAAGGGCCTCGCCGGCGGTGGCTGCGAATTGCCAATGCACGCCCAACGGAGCGAACTCCGCAACGAGCGTTTCATAGTCGCCCACCCTTGGGTCGACCACGGCGAAATCGAGGAACCGTTCCGCCAAGTGTTTTCGTTGATCCATGATGGTCACTCCTTTGAAGCTTGTCCCATCCAGTATTTGGTTGGACGTTGTTGCAACCTGCCTGTCGGCTTCGTCGGGCAATCTATCATTGTTGATGCGTGCTGAATGACGAGTGCTGTTGACGAGTTACACGTTAAAGCAAGCGGCGTGCCAGAGATGAAATGGATCGCCAAGGCGAGTTGCAAGTCTCGCGTTGTCAATCACTTATCGCCGAAGATTGGGTTTTCAACGGATTCGCAATCGATTTCGCCCCCGGCTAAATTGGATCAAGATCGGGACCACTTTAGCCCTGGCACGTAGGTCCAAAATGGTACAGGTGCGCGCTTGTGCTCATCGCGCGGCGCGAGAGTACCCATCGCGCGGCGCGAGCTGACGATTTGGTCGGTTGAACTGAAAAAGCGTAATCGCATCGCGCGGCGCGGGATGAAGACGTTATGCGAACGAAGAATCTCGGCATGAACCGCCGTCTACAGCAGGTCTTTGTCGAGGAGTCGCGAAGAGAGAATGCCGTGCTTGACTGCCTTGCGGGCGAGAAGACGGCGGTCCACCTTGAGCAGCCGAGCAGCGGCACTCTGGTTGTAGCCCGAACGTTCCAAGGCGGCATGGATGGCCCTACATTCGGTTTCGGCCAGACTGGGCCAAGCATCGTGCGCCGCCGGAATCCGATGGGAATGTTGCGGTGCGTCCAGAGACGCCCCGCCGCCGGGAAACATTGCCGCTTCCGCTTCCGGCGACTCCTTTGCATCGAGGACCGCGGCAAGGTAGTCCGCCGTAAGTTCCTCATCGTTGAGAAAGACGACAGCCTGCTCCAACAGATTTTGCAATTGGCGGACGTTGCCCGGCCAAGGGAGGCCCTCCAAAAGCTTCAAGGCGCCGGAAGTCAGCCGCTTGGGCCGCCCGCCGCTCTCCACCGCAAGACGGTCGAGAATATGCCGCGCGATGGGGGCGATATCGTCCGGACGCTGGCGCAAGGCCGCAGTGTTCAACGTGACGACGTTCAGCCGGTAGAACAGATCGAGCCGAAACCGCCCGGCGTGTACTTCCCTAGCAAGGTTCCGATTCGTTGCCGCCACAATGCGGGTGTCGATAGGCACCCCTTTATGGCTGCCGACGGGCGTGACGACCCGCTCTTGGATCACGCGGAGCAATTGGGCCTGCAAGTCGAGTTCCAACTCGCCAATTTCGTCGAGAAAGATTGTTCCTTTGTCGGCTGCGCGAAAGCAGCCCAGCGTATCGCAATCGGCCCCCGAAAAGGCCCCTTTGACGTGCCCGAAAAGCTGGCTGGGGAAGAGATTCGATGGAATCCAGGTGCAATCGACAACCACGAACGGCCCCGCCTTACGGGGGCTATGCTCGTGGATCGCGCGTGCGATCAACTCCTTTCCGGTGCCACTGGGACCGCTGATTAACACCGTTGACGAGGAACGAGCCACCCGTTCAACCGACTGGCCGATGGACTTAGCCCATGCTGAATTACCGACGAATGAAATCATACTGCAAAGCCAAGCCGGAATTCGGCGGACGGACGAGCGACATCAGCGGATGCGTTACCAGTTGCGACCTCTGGAAAGAGTTTAACAGGGGTCTACAAATAGGTCAACGAATTTGACGGATTTTTGGGGAGGGCCTGCAAAATTAGCGAATCCGCTTCAGAAGCGGTTTTTGGACCACGATCAAGTTGCGGATCGGAATACTCGGTAGCCTCATTCGCCTCGCAGGCGTTGCCGTGGCTGCAATTGTGGTGTCGGCGTCTCGCCTGTAGCACAAAAATCTGGAATTTGCGGTTCTACTGACCCTTTACGGCCTCGACTTGCTTTTGACCAGTCGCGTTGTCGATCCCCTTCTTTTCTGGAACGTTCTTTTCTGGAACGTTCTTTTCGGGCACTTTGTTTTCGGGCACTTTGTTTTCCGGTTTTTTAGATTCTGCCGCATTGGGCCCTTTCAGCCATGCAACACGTACGCGGCTTCCGGGGTCGCCGGCGGCTTGGTACTCCTCGAGGGCTTCGCTTGGCTGGTCGAGCGCTTCGTAGCAGCGGCCTAGGTTGTAGTGCGCGCCGTGGGTCCAGGGACCGCCGGGGAGGGCGCGCAACGTTCGTGCGGTGAAGTAGTCGGCCGCAGATCGGTAGGTTTCGCGGTCTCCGCCCTCGTATTGCACGAGCCCCAGCCAGTAGCTGGCATCGTACTTGGCTTCGCGTAGGGCGAGCATCATGATTTCGGTTTGGGCGGTGGCGTTGACAATGGCGGTTTCATCGACCTTTCGTGAGGGCGGCTCGCCGCTGCGCAAGATGCTCTCGCGAATGAGCGCGTACCAATGTTTATAAATCTCGTTGTGCCGCTCGCCGAGTTCATTCTCGGAAGGACGCGACTGCTGGTAGAGTGCAACGGCCTCCGATTCGGCAAAGAAACGACCCTTGATGTGAAGAATGCGGCCCTTATAGAGCGTCGGCATGACGAAGAAACGGAGGAACGAACGCAAGCGGCGGCAAACCAACTCAGGCTCCAAATCGAGACGCCGTTCGAGCGTCGTATAGGGCAGCGTCCAAAGCCGAATTTCAGCCGTTTTTGTCAGCGAGCCGGCGGCCGCTTTGATCCGCTCGCCCTGCACGGTTGGGTTGGTGCCAAGGACCACTTTCTGCGGCCCGGCCATGCGGGATTCCATCACGCGACCGCGCTGCGACACATACAGCGGCGATGCCTCGACCATCACGGCGACGTGCTTCAGATCGCCCTTCTTCGCCCAATAGGGCTGGTCGGCGTCAACGTCCAGTCGATCGAGAAGATGCGGATCGGCGACGACTTGTTCGAGCGTGGCGGGCAGCGGATTTGGCCCAGTCGATTTGGATGCGGGAATTGGCAGGCCCAAGTGAGGATCGAAGAGGTAGAGTTGTTTTTTGTCGCCTTCGCCAATCGAGACGGCCGCGCACCAGGGCACAACCGTGGGACTGCCCCCCCTGCCCTGCCCTGCCCCGTCCTTGCCTTCACGCATCGGCAGACCGAGCATGGCGGCGTCGATCCCCTGTTGTCGCAAGAGGAGGATGTAGGTCCAAGCACGTTCTTCGGCAGTGCCGTGCCCCAAGAAGAGAGTTTCCCAGGGGAATTGCGGGATGTGGGCGATATCGTCGGCAAGAGTCGGGTCGAGTTGGATATTGCGGACGGTCCAATCGAAGAGGTTGCGGGCCTGGGTAAGCTCATCGGACGTCTTGCCCCTCGCCCAGTTGGAAAGGTCGCGGAGCCAGACAGCTTCCATGAGCATGAAGCCATCGTAGGAGGTGAATTCGAGCCGATCAAGACTGCGGACCATCGGCAGTTTGGCCAGATTGGGCGGCAGCGCGGCAACCAAGGGGTCGAGCTTCCAATCGACCGGTTTCTCCTGGGTTTTGGCCCATTCGTTCAAGCGACCGACCGCATCGCCGAGCATCTGCGGCTCCGGCCAACTCGCAAGCAGAGAATCCGTGGCAACGCGGCGACTGACGGCGCGTTCGGACGCAATGGTGCGAATGCGGTCGCTGATGGTTCTGACCAGTTCCATACAGTCGTTGTCTTCCAAGTGGTTGAGGTTGTCGATTGCGGCATTGAAAAGTTCGGTGGAGTATTGGGCGATGGAATCGGCATGTCGGCTCGTGGCGGCGGCCGATTTTGCTTTGCTTCCTTGGCAGCCGCCGCAGCCGGGGAGGATGAGTAAGGCCAGCGCAAATGCCAGGACGGACGGCACTCGGAGCGTGCCCGATACATTGGGGGCCTTTTCGTTCATGAGATTTCCTCCACGGCGCGACGCAGGCGAAGCAGACGCCGCAGCATTGCGGCAAATTGATCTAGGGGAATCATGTTCGGCCCATCGCTGGGCGAACGGTCGGGGTCCGGGTGCGTCTCAAAAAAGAGGCCGTTGGCCCCGATAGCCACTGCCGCACGGGCGAGCGGCTCGACCATCGCTCGATTGCCGCCGGTGGTTGTGCCCAATCCGCCCGGCTCCTGGACGCTGTGCGTGGCATCGAAGATCACCGGCACGCCGAGGGCTTGCATCTGCGGAATGCTGCGCATGTCGTTCACCAAGCGACCGTAGCCAAAGAATGTGCCTCGTTCGCCCAGGAGGATGTTTTGGCAGCCGGACGACTGTAGTTTTGCGACAACGTGTTTCATGTCGCCGGGGGCCAGAAACTGGCCTTTCTTAACGTGTACGGCGCGGCCGGTCGCCGCAGCGGCTGCGAGCAGATCGGTTTGACGAGCGAGAAACGCGGGGATTTGGAGCAAATCGCAGACTTGCGCGGCGGGGGCCGCCTGCTCCGGAAGATGGATATCGGTGGTCACCGGCAGGCCGGTCGTTCGTTTGACGCGATCGAGAACGGCCAGTCCCGCGTCCAGCCCCAAGCCGCGAAACGAATCGACGCTGGTCCGATTTGCCTTATCGAAGGAGGCTTTGAAAATTAGCGGCAGCGAAAGCTCGTCGGCAATCTGCTTGAGGCGCGAGGCGATTATCAGCGTCAGTTCTTCGGTTTCGATAACGCACGGCCCGGCGATCACCAGCAAGGGTTCGCCGAGGCCGCAGCGGTGCGGGCCGATGGTGATGGGGTTCAAGTTATTCGCTTTCCTTTCTTACGTACTCACCTCGCTCCGCGAGATGAATCCGGCCTACATTAACTTTTCGGCACTACGAGCGTAAGCCGCTGCGGCAGGATTTCAATATCGACAGGCAGGAATCCACCGGGGTCGCCGTCCAGTTGATAGGGCACCTTGCCTTGCGATGTCACACGCAATCGCCGGACGCGGCGTCGCGTGAAATCGGTCAGTTGGCGATGCGTGCCCGTCAGTACGGCCGCCGCGTAAAGCAGCCCGTGCATGAGGCCGCCTTGGCGAAACGTGCAAACATCGAGTAATCCATCGTGTCCGTCAGCCTCCGGTGCGATCTGCAAGCCGGCACCATAGCCGGGCAGATTGAAAGCGAAAAGCCATCGCACTTCGGCTGCGGCCACTTCAGTAGCGTCGTGCCCAGGGATCGCTTGGGCTCCCTCTTCGGTCCAGTATACCCGAAGTTCCGGGTAGTCGTAGTGACGGATCGAGGCCAAGAGCGGATTGATGTAGCTGGCCGTATTGATGTGGCCTTTGCGAATCGTGTGGAGCGAATGGACCACCTCGGCATCGAACCCGCAACCGATCATCAGCAGGAAGATGCGGTTATTTGCCCGGCCTGTATCGACGCGAACGATCTGGCCATCGACCAGTGTGCGATAACATTCCTCCGGTGCCGCTCCCAAGCCGAAATGCCGGGCCAGAAGGTTTTCGTTCCCGGCGGGGAAGACGGTCAGTGGAACGCCGGAGACGGTGCGATTGACCAGTTCGGCGGCGGTGCCGTCGCCACCAACCGACACCAATGCACGAAGTTGCCCGGCGGCGAAGAGGCGATTTGCCTCGGCGGCGACGGTCTCCAAGCTGGTGTGAACGGCGACCTCAAACTGTTTTTCTTCGAGCATGCCGACAAGGCGCGCAACTCGGTTTTGCGCCGACGAGGCCCCCGCCTTTGGATTTACCAAAATTAGCAGGTGACGGCTATTCGGGGATAGTCGCGATGTTTGGTTCACTGTAGCAGTATAAAGCACACGTGTATCGAAACGCTACATGCGTCAAAATTGAACAACTGGAGAGGCCAACCCAGTTTCACGGCTGACGAACGAACTACAAGTTCATACCATAAAACAAGTTGCGACTGAAGATTGTTTTTCTTTCAAGATTATTCGTCTATCGGCACACCGTATGCTTTATACGTGGGTGGCGAGCCACAACGGCTCGTCAAAACGAAACTGGCCCGTGGGGTCTCTGACGGTATTAAATCGAGCGGTTACCTTGCCCTTACCGTTTGGTTTGCCACTATGTAACGTGGCACGTCAGAGACCCCAATTTTTTGCGCGGTTGGTTTTCTCTGCTACGTCCTCGGCCGAAGTTTGATTCGATCGCATATCTGGCTAGGCGTGTTAGCATGGCCGAATCGACACAAGGGCAAGGCAGATGCGGTGCCGCACGTCGAGTATTCGTGACGTCGAATTGCGGATCGTCGCGCCAATACGCTCCATAGACGGCCATTTGCTCGCGGAATGTTTTTTCAAACCACGCCCCGTCGTAGTTCCAACTGGTATCGGACTCCCCAAGAGGCGACATGGCCTCGACGACTTGCTGCATCACCGCCGCCATCTCGGCTATTGAAGTCGGATGCGGCGACGTAAGGTGATACGTTGAACCGCGACAATCCGAATTGCCGTGGAGGTGGCAGATCGTGGCCGAGACCCAATCGACGGGCACGAAGTTCTTCCGCTCGTCGCCGCGCAGGCCCAATGCGGCGATGAGAAGACTTCCGGCGGTGGCACCGCGCACAACCTTGCTGACTAGGGTATGCGCCAATTTGAGTGGGGCGTAAAAACCGTGAAACGTCGAGGTAAATCCGCTGGTTGAGTCACCGACGATGATCGAGGGGCGGTATATGGTAGGCCGGTCAAGGAAATCGGCAGCTCGCACCATCTGCTCAGCTAGGAGCTTTGTAGCCTCGTAGGCGTTGCTGGGACTTTGACCGACATCGACGTCGGACTCCTGGATGCAGCCATTACGCAGCCCGCAGACGTAGGCGGTGGAAACGTGGTGGAAGTGGCGAATGTTCGTTGTGCGGCAGAGGTCGAGCGTGTTCCGCGTGCCTTCAACATTGGAAAGAAACGGCTCGCCGTCCGGACTGTCGCCGCGAAAGACGAGACTAGCCGCATTGTGGATCACGGAAGTGCAATTTTGAGCGAGCCAGTCGATGCAATTGGAATCCAGTCCCAAATGGGAATGGCCAAGATCGCCTTCGAGTACGACCGGGCGCGGATAATATGTGCCCGAGCGGAGTTCGCAATCGCGCAATTGTCGTTCAATGCGTTGGAGTGCGGAGGCCGATTTCGAGGGCCGCGCCAATACGGCGAACTGCGGCCGGCCAGAAGTAAATCGCACAACAAGTACGACCCGAGAAGGCCGGTAGCACCGGTCAGCAGGTGATATCCATCGAGATTGCTCTGTGGTGCTTGCAAATAGTCTTTCATGCGGCGGCAACGAGGATTCGGCTCAAATCAACGAATGGCCCTTCGCTAAGTATTTCGCGTAATGCTTCCCAGCTGGAAAGGTCGGCGGCGATGCCGTCGTACAGGGCGCGCGGTGCGTTTAATGTCTCGACAATTTCTTCGTCGGCCGACCTGATCCAGGCGAAGATCATCTCGTTACCATCCATTGCGACGAAGCGGATTTCCGTGCCGGGGGCCAAGGGGCTAGGATCGAGGCCGCGCACGAGGGCCGACTTTGCCAGCTCGAGGATTACGTCGTCAAGCTTGTGATCGGCGGCGACAAGTTTTTCGCGGAGCGCGGCCCAGCCGAAGACGAGACGCGGCTTGAGCCCTTCGCCGATTTCGCGCGCCGCAGCTGGGGCTTCGGGGCCGAAGGTGCGGTTGTAGGTGGTCAGGGTTTTGGCCTCGAACTCTT
>JANXOJ010000638.1 GCA_025353625.1 Planctomycetota bacterium
AAAACGCTACGTCGCAACATGGTTTACCACCTTTCAAAGTTATCGATCCGCGCTCCGGAAAGCAGAATGCTTCCGGCGAACCGCGAACGAGCAAATGTCAGAATACCCAGGCCATTCTAACCGATAAACCCCCCATTGCCAGCCCTTGTCGTTGCTCGTATTACCGCATTTGCCGTTTGTGGCCAGTACGCTCCAGCCGGCGATTAGAACGAATCCGCCGCAAACGACCGTAGAGAATCGCGCCTTGCCCGGTAATTCCGTGTCCGACTCGTGCCATTTTGGTTGTGTGAATGCGCGCTAAAAGAACTTGATGACGGCTCCCATCAACGAGCTGCCGGCAATGATGCCGGACGACACGGGGTACGTATACTCCTCGGCCATTTCCGGTGACTTCTTCTCGATGAAATACGCGATAAGCGCCCCTAGAAAAAACAAAAGGCTGTAGGACCAATTAAACGTCCAGGCAAGTCCGAAGCCTGCGGCCGAGGGAATCCACTTCTCGTGTTTTGGAAACAGCTTGACCAAGACGGTCAGCACGATTCCGACGATGCCACCGGCTAGGATCGACCATGCCTTGATGGGAGCAAGCTGATCGATTCCTTTGCTCATGACTTCCGCAACAGCCTTCCAAGTTACGGCTGCCGGCGCGGGAAACTGCTTGCCGCCGAGCTTGGACCCGTCCTTCACCAAGGCATTGAAACACAGGACGGTCACCACGGTTCCCACAAAGATGCCCGCAAACTGAGCGAGAAACTGTTTGCGCGGGTTCGCGCCGAGCAAGTATCCACTCTTCAAATCGGTAAGTAAGTCGGCAGAGGATGTTGCGGCTCCGGCGGTGATATTCGCGGCCATAAGATTGACGTTCATGTTGTGCGGGCTGAGTCCGCCAAAAATCAGTTGCGTAACTTTGCCCATTGCACCGACCGGCGTTGTATCCGTTTCACCGGTGACGCGACAGGCAACCAGGGCCAGGAAGAATGAGAGCAAAACGGCCAGAGTACTTTGCCAATAGGGCATATTGAAAGTTTGTTTCGCAAGCAGCGCAAGCGCGACGAGCGAGACGAGTTGTCCGGTCAAAAACCAAGACATGGGTGCCTCCAAGTCATCGACTTCGCTTCTGGCGCGCGTGCGAGATTGTACGAATATGCCACCCAGGCTGCCAAACGCCCTCACGATACTACGCCATTGGAAGACGACGGATAGCAGGCCGGACGTAACCATGCAGGCGACACCGCCCCAAAGCGTCCACGCCACAATTTGCTTGTATGCCGTTTCCGGATCGAGGTCGAGTGGAATGACGCCCCGATGTTGCAGGATCGGCACAAAAACGGCCCAACACAAGGTGCCGCCAAGCAACATGCTGACCGAGGCGCGAAGTCCCGTTAGCGCACCGGCGGCAAGAAACATCGAACTCCATTCGAAACAGACGCTTCGATTGATCCAGTCTTGACCGAATACGACATTGTTCAATTTATCGACGAGCGTACTAATCGAGAATGGTTCGAGCGATTTGTGGATGAGCGTCATTCCATCGGCCCAAAACTGATTGATGGCCGCCACAACGCACGCAATTCCCAATGCGTTTGCCGATCGATTGGCTCGCTTCCCGTGCGAATGAAGCACGCGCAGCGTTTCTGCCGCCGCGATGCCGCTGGGAAATCGAAGTTGCTCGATATTGACCATCTGCCTCTTCATGGGAATGGCCATCGTCACGCCCAAAACGGCCAGAAAAAAGACCCAGCCGATCATAAGCGGGGTCGACAAAGGCTGGCCATTGAGCATGATATACGCAGCAAATGCGGAAACGAGCGTTCCGCCGGTGGAGTACCCGGCCGAACTGGCCGTCGACTGCATGCAATTGTTTTCGAGAATCGTCATCCTGGTCTTTACGAGACCGATCTTAAAAAGCCCGCTCCAAATCGCATAAGAAAAAATGCACGCGGTAATCGCCACGCCAAAGCCCCAGCCCGCTTTGAGGCCGATGTAGAGATTCGTCAGCGACAGCACGCCGCCCAGGAGCGAGCCCATGATGACGGCCCGCCAGGTCAACTGGGCCATCGAGTCGCCGCGTCCTTTATAGACCTGCTCGAACCATTGCCGTTCGATTTCGTCCGGCGTCCCTTGAAAGCCGGCGACCGGCAGTTCAAAATCGTCTTCGCGCTCCGCGACCTGGGCTGCTTCCATCATTTGCCTCCGCATAAATTCAACGCGCCAAGAACTGGCAGATTCGATACCGCAATTCTACTCGCGGTGGCGCGCATGGCAATAGCACCCATGTACTCCTCCGGCTCTGCGAGAGGACGTAGGGTGGCGTCGAGCGTTCGGTTGCCCTGGCATCCGACGCGATGCCCCACCCGCTTTGATTTATTGTCCTAGTTACGGGTTAATTTTTTGGACGCATCCTTGGTGGCTCGACACCACCCTACTTTTTCTCCAGCACCGCCTCCGGCACGCGGAGCGCGGTCCCGTGGCGCGTTCCGTTGGGGAATTTAACCTCCTTCGATACGTCGTCCCAGTGCATCAGGTCTTTCGACCGCATCGCACCGTAGTAATGCGGCGATGCGTAGTGATCGAAGTAGACGAGGTACTCCTCGCCGACTTGGATGGCCGAAGGGCCTTCCACCCAACCGATTGTGAACGGCTCGCTCATCTTGCCGTACGGCCCGGCCGCCTTGTCGCCAACGGCGATCCGCAGATGCTTCTTCACCGGGCTCTTCGTTTCATCCTTGGCGATCAGGTAGTAGCGGCCCTTGGCTTTGAGGATCGTGGCATCAATGCAGTTGAAGCCGGGATCGAAGAACAACTTCGTCGGGCTAAACGACTTGAAATCCTTCGTGGTCGTGGCGTAAATGCGGTGGTTCCATCCGCCATCGCCGCTCTTCTCGGTCTCGGGGAAGCGGCCCGGTATGGAGCTTGCCCAAAAGATGATGTAGTCCTTCGCCCGATCGTCGTAGAACAATTCGGGTGCCCAGGCGTTCTTGGCCGTCGGCTCGTGCATCATCGCGGGGATGGCAACTTGCGGCGACCAATGGACCAGATCGTTCGAGTCGGCATAGCCAATGACCCGATCGTTCCAACCGGAGGTCCATACCAGACGATAGATGCCATCGGGCCCAAGCAAAAGGCACGGATCGCGCATCAATTTGCCACCGACCTCCGGAGACAGGAACGATTTGTCGTGGTTGAGTGCCTGCCAGCGGTAGCCGTCGCGGCTTGAAGCCAAGTGCAGGCCATCTTCGCCATTGCCGCGAAACGACGAAAAGAGAAGTACCGTTGCGGGTTCGGATGCCTTGGGCGTCTCGGCGGCAAGGGACGAGGCGAGGAGTAATAGGCAAAATGGTACGAGCGAAAAATGGTGCATGGTTATTTTACGTCTGGGAAAATTAGCGTTGACGCTCATTCTACTACGCTCGTGCCAAGTTGACCAATCCAAACACATACGTGCAAGAAAAACTGCAAAGTCCAGATTTTTGTGGTCCAGGCGTCTCGCCTGCCCCATCGATAATGCGGCAGTTTTCACGCATTGGCAGTTATGGTATAATGGCGGGATGCTAAGTCTTCCCATCAACGCACAGATTTCTCGGCGGACGTTACTATCCCAAGTGGCCGTTGGCACCGGTGTTGCCCTGGCCGCAGGTGCAATCGGAAGCCATCGCGCCTCGGCCGAAACGGTTGCCGACGCGCGGCGCGGTTCTTTCGGGTTTTCCCTGAATACGGCCACGATTCGCGGGCAGAAGTTGCCGCTGGAGGAAGAGGTTGGCATCGCAGCCAAGGCGGGCTATAACGCCATCGAGCCTTGGATCGAAGAGATTCAGCGATTCAAGTCGGGCGGCGGAAATCTTGCCGACTTGAAGAAGCGGATTGCCGACTTGGGGCTGGTCGTTCCCAGCGCGATCGGATTTGCCGATTGGATTAACGACGATGCCACTCGCCGTGCTGCCGGATTGGAGCAGTGGAAGCGCGATGCGGAGATGGTGGCGTCCCTTGGCGGAATTCGCATGGCCGCGCCGCCCAGCGGGGCCTACAACGCAGTCGTCGATTTGCGCCGCGTTGCCGACCGCTATCGCAAGCTGCTGGAACTGAGCGTGCCGCTGGGGATCGTGCCGGAACTCGAAATGTGGGGCGGCTCGAAGACTCTTTCACGCATGAGCGAGATCGCCTTCGTCCTCGTTGAAACGGGCCACCCCGACGCCTGCGGCTTGCTCGATGTCTTCCACGTCTTCAAGGGTGGCTCGGAATTCTCCGGCGTGCGGGTCTTCAACGGAAATGCGTTGCATTGCCTGCACATGAACGACTACCCGGCCACCGTAACGCGCGAGAAGGCCACCGATGCCGATCGCGTCTATCCCGGTCAGGGCTGCGCCCCGATCGTTGACTTGCTTCGCGATCTACATCAAATCGGCTATCGCGGCGTACTCTCGCTGGAGCTCTTCAACCGCGACTACTGGAAGCAGGACGCGCTGAGCGTTGCCCGAACCGGGTGTGCCGCGATGAAGGCATTGGTCGAAAAGGCGATTTCGTAGGTTTCTCCTGCCGGGAGGAACCTTTGTGCCGACCCAACGAGCAAATTCAAAGTCCTAACGCGACTTTGCAAACAATAGTTCCGTTCACGCAGAACGGACCTACTTTCCCCGCACCTCCAAATAATCCGCAATCGGTCGGTCGATTTGTCGCAACTGCTCGTGCGTAATGGTAATGGGCCGGGCGACCGCCTTCTCTTCCACCGTAAGTTCCACATCGCCACACTCGGCAAGGACGACAATCCGATCGATGACGCCCGGCATGCGGCGACGCACGCGCTGGGGTGTTCCCAGTCCGTAAGCCACATGGCCCGATCCGCAGATGACCGCGGCTTTGCGATCTTTGCCGCGAGCCCCGTCGAGGAATTCCACAAGTGTTGCCGACATGCACTCGTCGCGGACGATCTGGGCCTCGATCATTGGCCGCAGCCGCTGCGGCGAAGCAGCCATGTGAACCATCAACTGCGCGGCCAACAGCTTTTCATAGGGTGCATCGTTCAAGCCCAGTTGTGCCGGAAGCTGTTTGCGCGCGGCCGGATCGAGTTTTTCCGCGCCGCCGCCTCGAGCGATTTGCCGGATAAGGTCCGGGCTTGGGCTTAAGCCAATCACGGGGGCCTTGGCCTTGCGGGCTGCTTCCAGCACGGGTCGATATTGAATGTAGTTTGGCCAGCGGCGCGCCCAATCGATCGCCTTGGCGAGCCCATCGAAATCCAATTCGCCCCGATTGAAACGATCGATCGTTGCTTGCTGCGATTGTTCCAGCGGCTCCATCGCCACGACCAGACGGGCACCCGCGTTGCCCAGATCGGCAATCAATTTGGACTGGGTTTCGTGATGCCGCACGAGCGTATGTCGCTCGCCGAGATAGATGACGCGAGCCAAAGCGAGGTCGCCGAGCATTGTCTCATAAGCGGTCGGCTCGCCGCCGCAAGCGTCGATCCAGAAGGCTGAAGGGCCGGCCGCGCATAGGTTCTCAACCTTCGCCAAAAAGAGCACCGCAGCGATAAGCAGAGGGCCGAGTCGGTCGGTAAGGGTGCGGTAAAA
>JANXOJ010000652.1 GCA_025353625.1 Planctomycetota bacterium
GTTAGGACCGGCGAATCAATAACTGTACTCATCTCGCTCCGCGAGATGCATTCCATCTCGCGGAGCGAGATGAGTACGTTCCGAAAACCCGACACTTATTGATTCGCCGCTCCTAAGCGGGGGCTATTTTCCCAAACAGCGGGCAATCTGGCGAGCGGCCTGGCGCAGTCGGTTTTCGTTCTCAACCAGCGCGAGTCGTACGTATCCTTCGCCGGCCGGGCCGAAACCGCCGCCGGGACTGACCGCGACATCTCCTTCCTTCAAGAGCTTCATGCAGAAGTCAAACGAAGTCATTTGGCTTGCGAAGGGCTCGGGTATTTTGGCCCACACGAACATCGTCGCTTTGGGGCGATCAACGGGCCATCCGGCCCGATCGAGACCGTCGCAAAGCACATCGCGGCGATGCTGGTAGATGGCGGCCTGGGCCTCGACCGCCGCTTCGGCGTTGCGCAAGGCCATGATTGCCGCGATTTGGATCGGCCGGAACATGCCGTAATCGTAATAGCCTTTAATGGTCGCAAGGGCGCGGACCATCTCGGCATTGCCGCCGCAGAACCCGATCCGCCAGCCGGCCATGTTGTAGCCCTTGCTCATCGTCGTCAGTTCGACGGCGACGTCAATTCCGCCGGGTGCGGCTAAGATGCTCGGCGTTTTATAGCCATCGAACGTCACGTCGGCATAGGCCAGATCGCTGATGAGCATAATACCGTAACGCTTTGCAAGCTTTATGGCCTCGACATAAAATTCCGCATCGACGACCGTCGTGGACGGGTTGTGCGGATAGTTGATGATCCAGACCTTGGGGCGTGGAATCATGTGCCGACAAGTGTAATCCACATTGGCCAACAGTTTTTGCGGATCGGTAACCTCGAGCAAAATGGCATTCGCCGATGCCAAGGCAACTGCATAGAGATGGGCAGGGTACGAAGGGGCCGGCACAATCGCCGTATCACCGGGCCCTAGCAAGGCTAGGCACAAGTGGCTGAATCCCTCTTTAGAACCGAGACATGCGATGAGCTCTCGTTGCGGATCGAGCCGCACGCCGTGCTGCCGAAAGTATTTGCTGGCAACCTCGCGGCGAAGGCTGAGAATACCAGCCGCTTCACTGTAGCCATGATTCTTCGGGTCTCGGGCAGCCTCGGCGAGTTTTTCGATGACCAAATCTTGCGGCGGGTCGGAAGGGTTGCCCATGCCGAGATCGATCACATCGTCGCCCGTCCGCCGCTTGTCGTATTTGAGCCGATTGAGTTGCGCGAAGAGGTAGGGAGGCAAGCGGCGGACTCGCTCGGATACTTCAATCGAGAAGGGCCTGCCTTGTGAAACGGGTTCGATTGCTTCTTTGGTTTCAGTGCTCATCGGTCAAGGTCGATTGATCGGCGGGGTGATTCGGACGTGAAATGCCCAGGTACGCGACACCCAGTAAGAATAGCGGGATTTCGCCGCTAAGGGAAGGTGAGGCAGAACAACTGCAAAGTCCGAGAATTGCGGTTGCGGAAATTGCTGTGCAGGCATGAGGGAAGGTGCCTAATTCGGAATGGCGTCTCGTGCCGCGAGAGGACCGCGTTTGCGCCGCCGCAACCAAAGCCCAACTCCGGCGACCAAGCCCGTTCCGGCGAGGGAAAGCGTGCCCGGCTCCGGCACTGGAACGACGATTTGGGCCAGGAAAATGTCGGATCGAACATCGGCTCCGCCAGCAGGTACGGGTACGGTGCGTTGCACCGTGTACCATGTCATCCAGACATCGTTATCCTGGCATCGTAGTACAATCCAGGATATCCGGTATCTTGTAAGTCTGGACCTCTCGGAAAAACAATGAAGGGATTTAGGGAGCCGGTGCCGGGATCCAGCCAGCTAAGTGCCGTATGCATGCCGTCGGCCAGATAGAGTCGCGATCCCGCTAGAATTCGGCCATCCGGCAGCGCGAGCAAAGTCGGGCCGCCGACCTGCATGTTCGAGTCAACAAACGTCCATTGGCTGTAGTCGCCGGTGGAAACGCCCACGGCGGCCGTGGACTTCCAATCGCGACGGACCAAGGCAACCGCCGAACCGTTTGGCAAAACGGCACCGGCTATAGGATCACGTATGGCTCGACGACCGGCTCGGACTCCGCGTTGACAACGCAGCTCGTATCGACGACAAATGGCGTTGATTACGCGACGGTCGCATCACCGCTGAATGGACTCAATCAGGTCGCAGACGAGGCCGGCCTAACATTTCTTCCCAACGGTTCGGCGGTAGCCTTGGTCCGCCGCGATTGGAAGTCCACGGCCGCCGTGGGCGTTTCCACCGGCGACTTCAGCCAATGGACGTGGGTCGACTCGAACATGCAGGTCGGAGGCCCAACTCTGCTCGCGCTGCCAGACGGCCGAATTCTAGCGGGATCGCGACTCTATCTGGCCGACGGCCAGCATACGGCACTTAGCTGGCTGGATCCCAACACCGGCAACCTTAATCCCTTCATCGTTTTTCCGAAAGGTCCAGACTTACAAGATACCGGATATCCTGGATTGTACTACGATGCCCAGGATAACGATGTCTGGATGACTTGGTACACGGTCCAACGCACCGTGCCCGTGCCTGCTAGCGGGATCGATGTTCGATCCGACATTTACTCGATAGGCTCTCTGTTTTTCGAACTCTTGGCAGGTCGCCCGCCCAAAAATGGCGCCGAGCGTCCGAGCGATGTCGTGCCGGGCGTCCCCTCGACGGTCAACGCCGTCATCGATCTTTGCTTGCGGCAAAATCCCGACGAGCGCTATCAAGACGCGCAGTCGTTGAAAGAGGC
>JANXOJ010000700.1 GCA_025353625.1 Planctomycetota bacterium
TCGTTCAGCCCAGATGGAAAGTTCGTGGTGACTGGATCACGGTTCGAGGAAGGAACTGGTCCTGGATACAAGGCGAGCACCATCGTTGGCCGCGTGCAGGTTTGGGATGCCGCAACCGGGAAGCGTTTGGCGGAGACCGAGAGCGGGAGCATCCTGTCGGTCGCCTTCAGCCAAGATGGCAGGAGCGTCATTTACGCCTCAAAGCGCCGCGAAGTCGACGGCCCTTGAGTTGATATGGAAGTCGAGGTTGGGCTCAAAGTGGAGTTTCATCGGTTTTCTCGGAAATGGCCCGTAGGATTCTCAACTTCAGCGATTCGTCATCCTCTTCCGTATCGCATAATACGGCATCCATCCAGTCGTGCAGCAAGTCCTTGCAAATGCAGCCTCGCGCAACGTGGTAGCTGATGTTCTCTGCTTCCCGAATGAATCCCTTGATGCTGTGTAAGTAGCCATTCTGCAAGAGCATCTGGGCGCAAAGGGTGATGGCGATCCGCTTGTTTCCATCTGCGAAACAATGGAATTTGCAAGCGGAGAAGAACAAGTGCGTGAGCTTCTTTGCCAACGTAGGATAATAGTCATCGTTCTGAATGTGTTGTAACACGCTCTCCAGCCTGCCAAGATCCAGGTGTCCAAGCAGGCCGCCGCCACTAACTTCCACGGTGGTGTGGTGAACCTGAACAGCCTGGTCGAGAGTGAGGTAGATGATGGCCACTACTCCCGCTCCTTCAACCGCTTCATCACATCCTTGGCCTCTTCCAACCGCTCGGCCAACTCCTTGCTTTTCTCGCCAAGGAAGCGCTCGAACTCCTCGCGCTGAAGAGGGGTGACGTACTCCTTGAGCTGAAGGTGCAGTGCGTCACGGAAGGCAAGATCGCGGCTCGCCATCTTGTTGCGGGCCTTTTCAATCAACGGCTTCCAGTGCATCAGGGCCTCGAACTTACGGAACAGCGCGTCGGTTTCCAGCGGGCTCAGCTTTCGGCTCTTCGATTTGGCCTCGCTTTGGAGCACATCCGCAAATCCGCACTCATACGCAGCGATAAGGTCGAGAACTTCGGAGTAGAACGTGTCGCGGACGCGGGCACGCTTGTCCAATCGCAATACTTTCCGGTACTCGTGCGCCTTTTCGCGAAAAATGCTGATGTAGATCCTGTCCGTGTAGACCGCATACTTGAAATTGCCCATTGCCACGCAGTCCCGCAGCGCGTCGGTGAACTGCTGGCGGTAGTCCTCTTCGACGAACAGCGATTGCAGGAAATCCTCGTCCCGTTGATTGATGTACTTGGTTCCCCCGCCTGTCCTCTGGTTGATCGTGTCGATGACGATGTCGAGAACCGCCCGCCGTAAGAGCTTGGCGCGATGGCTTTCCGAGACCAGCATCGCCAGGTTCAGAAATGCCCGGAAACCAAATACCCCCAATTGTGGGGCTTTGGCGATGTTCACGAAATCCGTTTCGTGAACATCCATAGCTTGAATCGATAACTTTAATGCCTGCAAGCGTTTACCGTTAATTAACTCATACCCGTTCTGACGCAGCTCCTCGCCGAACCGCTCAAGGTAATTGTCTACGGTGCGCGTGGTCACCTCCAGAAAGGCTGCAACTTGCTCTTTAAGAACGACGGTATTCCCCTCGAATGGTATGCCACGTATGCCCGCTGCCTTTTCGATCTCCACGAGGGCATAAGGGTTGTTCAGGATGTTCTGTCGATCAATCGGCGAATTGGTTAGGTCTTTGCTCATGTTCCTCTCGCAATCCACAGCGCGTTGGTTACGGAATCCGCCCATTCCCGAGCTGGTCGTCCCTTAGTGGTCCATTTCAGAAATAATGTCAGGGTTCGATTTTACCAGGTTTGGCATAATCATTGATCAATCGCTCGCGAGCGGCAATGCGCTCAAGCAGGATGGCAAGTTGGCCGCGAGTGAATTTCCAGGCAAAGGGTTGCGGATGTTTGTTGCTCAGCTTTTCGTAAAGTGCCAGCCGCACGCGGACGGCATCCAGATCGGTGAAGTCATTCGGCGGGAGAAATAAAGGTGACATCCGCGAATGGCACTGCCGCTTGGTACGAAAGGGCTTACGGCGACGGGCGTTTGCGCGTCCGGCGCGGACCGTAGGCGTAGCGTTTTTCCGGGCATTTTCGCCGAAGCGTGCATCCGCAGCTCTTGGGTCGGAGTCAAGGCCACCATCAACGGCGAAACGAAAACCGTCTGGGTCCGAAAGACCGAGATATCCAAGCCCTAGGGACCGGCGAATCAATAAGTGTCGCGCTTTCGCGAACGTACCCATCTCGCTCCGCGAGATGAGTTCACTTATTGATTCCCACTCGTAAGCCCTCCTCGCGGCTCACTCCCCAGGCTCGTCCGCATGTTTCGGGGCATCGTAGCGCCATGTGGTGCCGAAGCCAAGGTAGTAGATCCCCAGCGACGCGCTGTTGTGCGGGCCAAAATTATCGCTCGCCGGAAGCATCCCACCGGCGAATAGGTCCATATCTAGCCCGCGGAAAAGCACATCCTGGCGGCCGATGCCTCCCGTGATGCGATGCTGATTGACTGCGGGCAGGAGGGCGGCCTGATACAATTGCACTGCATCGCGGCCGATGCCGATGCCGTCGAGGCTGTCGCCCACGCTATGATTGGTGGGATTGCTGTTGAACGAGTAGCCGAGCCGGTACTTTGTACAGCCGCGAGTCAGCTGCGAACCGACGGCGAACGCCCACTGGTTTAGGAAGACGTCTTGCCACAGGGTCGCGTCCTCCCAAAGCTTGTAATAGACGTCCATCGAGATCAGCAGGTCGCCGTCCATTAGGCCCCGGTTCGCGATGCCCAGCCCGAACGTGTCGGGCTGTTGTATCTTGATGTCGTGGTAGTTGCCGCCAACGCGAACTGCGTTGGGGAAATCGAAGCCCATCTTCGACTGATAGTAGAAGCCGAGGGTGTTGCACTCGTTGAGTTCGTACGTCGTGCCGACGGTTCCGCGCAAACCGTAGGCGTGGACCATGGCCGAACCGAGAATTGGCCCGACGCCGCCGAACTGCTCGAATCCGGTTCCCAGGGTCATCGTTGCGCCG
>JANXOJ010000724.1 GCA_025353625.1 Planctomycetota bacterium
TAGAGCCAAATTAAAAAGGCAAGATTGGCGATTGACAGTTCAAGCGACCGACCGCGAACCGAATTTGGCAATTCACTGCGCCGGCGCACATACTTAAGGTTTATAACATGCGCAGGCATTCAGTCCATTGATTTTACTGCATGTACAATTAACACACTGACCACCTGATTCGGCACCGCAACCATAGTTAGAACATGGTGCTGTAGTAGAAGGAGTGGCTTCCGTGCATTTAGTGGCGCTGCAAACTGTTATGCTGCACTCAGTTCTCGCGTTAGCCACCACGTCTACGCCCAGGACCATCGCCGCTCCGCATACTGCTGTCAATAAACTAACGCCACACATTTCAAAAAAGCTACGCTTAAACATACTCTCGCTCCTCAAGGTAAGAAAGGCAAACATGACCGAACGCAAACCTCCGTTGCACGACAGCACATCTATCTCGCAACGACATTCAATTCAACTAGATTCAAATGACTCGATTGATCCTCAACAAAGAGCATTACATTGACGGCAACGTCGTGGTTGGCAACCGTAAGCTGGACTGGAATCTCTTGCCGGCCCCTGGATTCAACTAAAAGCGGCAAGCCAGGCACTGAAACGCAGGAACAGTCGGCTTGGTAGCCGACAACCCGCATCGGCTTCGGCCCAAAATTCACAAGGGCAATTTTCGATTCATAGCTGCCGGCTAGGTCGCGATGAAAATAGACTTTCGTCGGCGACACGATGTAGTCGGCACCATTGATAAAAGCAACGGCAATCGACAATGAGCCAAAATAGGTCGACAATCCGGCCGTCAACGCTCCAAGCGCGACAGCACCGATTGCAGTACCGAGAAATAATGTACGGCCCATCAATACTCACTCCCAAAACGAGCCTAAGATACTCGACTGCGAAGCATTATCCGGGTGGTCGGATCGCTGACTGGTCACTAGCCCGTCCTTTAGCTCCACATCAGATGGAGTACGCACAAACCATCGATACGACTGACTGAGCCGACCAAACCGCTCCCGGCCAGCTGGTTCGACCGCAGGCCGGCGTGGATCATTGCCTCCTTGAAGGAATTGGCTGCCACTTTCGCCGTAAGGGGGCAACTCAACGAACGCAACGCGCACGGCATTGGAGTCATTCTCTGATCTGCGAATGAGTTCTTCGTACTTCGGCATCGCCTCCATGCAGTGCGGACAATTGCGACGATATAAAACGACAAGCCACTTTCCGTTTTTCAAATTATCGCCAATATCGATGAAGTCGAGCAGCGGAAACCGCTTTCCAACCCACTTTTCCGGCTCCAATACCACCGTATTCCCGTCGCCCACGATTGTGCCCGCGTCGGAAAGCGTGGACGAACCATAGCTTCCCATGGCAACGGTCGCAGGCACACCCAGCGAAATCCAAACCGTCGAAGCAATCAACACTCGTCGCGACTCGTGGAAAAAGTTGGTTTCATGAGGTAATGTCGTGGAAACCGCCGGCCGGAACCGGACCAAGGAAAGCACCACGAAAATATCGATAGCGGCTGTGAACCAGGGGTTGATCGCGACCTGCCCAAAGCAGCCGCACGACGTCTGGCCATCGAGTGCTTTCCAGATCGAAACACCTGCAAATAACGCGAAGCAAGCCAGCACACCGAACCAAACCGTTCGTGGCCAAAGCGCAAAAAGTAGGACGACAGCCAAAAGCAATTCCAACTCGACCAAGCCGATCAGAAACCAGCGCGATTCCAGAAAACTCGTTCCCGCGACCGGCTCGATGGCAAGCTGATACGCCTTAAGCCCAGCCGCGCCTAACAAGTTCAGTCCGGCGAAAATGCGCACCGCATCATACCCTCGCGGGATTAGTTGTACCAGAGCTTGGAGCTTGGAGCTCTTGCACTAATCAAACGCGGCTGTTCCGAAGTTGACATCGCACAATCCGCAATATGGGTCTCAGAAGAGACTGCTGAAAACGAAAATCATACCCGACAAGGAAGATAACCCCGTTCTATCATATCGCCGCTAGCCTGTCAACTGCCCCGAAATAGATTCTGAACTGATAGGGAGGACGGAAAGCTGTAAATGTGTCACCCATACCACCGTCGTGTCAAGGTGCCGTTTATTGTAAAGGGGGATGAGGGGAACAGGCACGCTGATTGATCCAGAAAAGCGTGCCCGAACCACTTGCCCCCCAATTTTGCAGTTCGCCTGTTGCATTGCACAAGGCGAGTTGAATAAAATAGAAAGAACGCGCGGTTGCATCGTTCGACCGCGACAGCGTTGTGCAGTACAGCGGCGCAGTTCAGCGGCGACGCTCGATCGCGCCCATCGGCCTGCGGGAAATAATGCGTTCAATGAACAAACTTCGAGAGGAACCCGTCGTCAGCAGCGTCTTCCGCCAGCGGCCCCTAGCGCCGGACCCCAGTGCGCCGATCCCGGCCGTCTTCGTTCGCGCGCCCAGTTGGCATCCTTCGCTCTATCGCAAACGGATCGATCGCGTCGAAAAGGCCAAGCCGGGCGATCTTGTGGCCGTCTATGGACCAAACGACCGTGTGCTGGGGTATGGGCTCTATAATCCACGCAGCGAAATTGCCGTTCGCATGACGTTTTACGGCGAGAATTTGCCGGATGACGCTGCATGGCAGAAAAAGCTCGAAGAGGCAGTATCGTTGCGGCGAGATATGCTGCGACTCGACGGGGTAACCGACGCCTACCGCGTAATTTTCGCGGAAGCCGACGGACTGCCCGGCTTAGTCATCGACCGGCTTGGCACCGTCCTCTCGGCGGAAGCCTACACGCTGGGCATGTACCAGCGGGCCGAAGCCATTCTGGCGCGGCTATCTTCGATCGTCGGTACGAAGCACACGGTCGTGAAGGCAAGTCCGCAGTTTCTCAGCCAGGAAGGTTACGACCCGCCCGGTTTTGCTTCCGGCGAGCTGCCGCAAGAGGTGACGATTCGCGAGTACGGCACGCGCTTCCGCGTACGTTTTGAAGGGGGCCACAAGACGGGCTTTTTTTGCGACCAGCGCGAGAACCGCAAATATCTGGCCGGCTTTTGCGAAGGCCGAACGGTGCTCGACCTGTGCTGCTACACCGGCGGCTTCGCCGTGCAGGCCAAGCATTTGGGTAAAGCGGCCGAGGTCACCGGTGTCGATCTCGATGAAGAGCCGCTCAAGCTGGCCCGCGAGAATGCCAATTTGAACCAGGCGCGGATTCGCTTCGTACAGGAAGATGCGTTTGCGTACATGCGCGAGATGTGGCGGCAGAATCGCCGCTACGATGTGGTCGTTCTCGATCCGCCCAAGCTGATCCGCTCGCGCGACGAACTTGAAGAGGGCGCCCGCAAGCACTTTGACCTCAATCGGCTCGCCATGCGGCTCGTCAAGCCTGGCGGGCTGTTCCTGAGTTGCTGCTGTTCGGGACTACTGAAGGAGTCTGATTTCATGCACCTCCTCAAGCAATCGGCCTATCAAGCCGGCGAAGTGGTAACCGCCGCCACGGAAGAGACTTCCGAACGGCACGCGGCCCGGTCGATGCAAATCATCGCTCGAAGCGGTGCTGCGGCAGACCACCCCGTTTCGGCAAGCGTGCCGGAAACGGAGTATTTGAAGGCGGTTTGGATGCGCGTGGGGTAGCCTGTGGGAAGATGCGGAAACGCTAATTCTTGCCAATAAACAGTAATTGATTTAGCGGGAAGGTTGGCGAAGGTGTGTGCCTTTCGTGTTCCAAGTCGTTGGTTCCAAGGGAGACGGATGGGCGTCGATGCACGACCATGCCGGAATTTTGCAACCTTTTTCCGGCCTATTCTCCGTCCACAACATCCTAAAGAGGGGGGTGCTTCTTTGTCCGGCCCAAAATTTTTGGGTAAATCCCTGGACAAGCGTTTGAAACTTGGTATCATCGAATTATAGATTGTTTTGGCCTCTTCTCTGTTCCGGCCCCGCCGTTTCGTGTTAAAGCGAGCGGCGGGGTTTTTTTGTTCTTGGCATCGGCTACAATCGACGTTTCCTTTTCCAAGTATCCTTTGCTGACGCGCTTTCCATGTCCGCCCCAACTTGGCTTCTCGATGGCAATCGCGCCCGCTTGAACTTGCAGGCGTTCTCGGTGCTCGTGGACGCGGATCGTCCGGTGGATGGTCTGTCGCAACTGTTGGTCGCGGATCAAGCATGGAAGATGGCGAGCTTATTCAGCATCGTGGGGGCAACGCTCTCCGCGCGGCCTCCCACGCTTGTCGATTGGTACGTTCGCGGCAACGACTTGGCCGCCACCTACGAGACGTCGCACGTCGATGCGGCGCGGCTCGATATTCAATGGAGCGCGGCAGAATCGCAAAACCATGCGCCCTGGAGTGCTCGGCTCGATATGCTCGTTTCCGTGCGTACCGATCGACTCGATTGGCAACCCGATGTTCGGCTGCAAAGCAGCGTTCCATCGAGCGAGGTGCGGCACATCGCTGCCGAGTCGCCGGCTTCATGCACCTTGGGACGCGCCGATCCGGCCGTTCGTTGTCATTGGTTCCAGCCGTCGCATTGCACTTGGTCGCTCGTTCTCATGATTCATCCGGCCGATGTTTTGGCAAGTGCGCTGGAAGGCGATGGCTCGCTACCCCCAACATCCAAACTGATATATCATCTCTTCCGACCGGAGATGTTGGAAAAGGGGGTCATCCTCCGTGCGCGGGCGCGGGCGCTCATCGTTTCGGCGGGCGTTAACGCGGAGGCAATTGCCGGATGCTATGAACAGTTTATCGCGGCCGATCCGCCGTTGGGGATTTGATCCTGGGAGTTTTGACTTGAGCAACATCTTCGTCACCGACAATTTCCTTCTGCAAAACGATCGAGCGGTCGAGCTTTACCATCAATTCGCGCGCGACTTGCCGATCATCGACTACCATTGCCACCTTCCGCCGCAACAGGTGGCGACCGATCATCGCTTTGCGAATCTGGCCGAAATCTGGCTCCACGGCGATCACTACAAGTGGCGGGCGATGCGTTCCGCCGGCGTTTCGGAGCGGTTTTGCACCGGCGACGCGACGGATTGGGAGAAGTTTGAGAAGTGGGCCGAGGTCGTGCCGCAGACGCTTCGCAACCCGCTCTATCATTGGACGCACTTAGAGCTCAAACGGCCCTTCGGCATCGGCGACCGCTTGCTCAATCCGCGAACCGCGAAGGGGATTTGGGACGAATGCAATGCAATGCTCGCCCGCGATGATATGTCGGCACGCGGCATCATGCGGCGCATGAAGGTCGTGCTGGTCTGCACGACCGATGATCCGACCGACCCGCTCGATAGCCACGCTGCGATTGCCGCCGATCCGACGTTCGATATTCGGGTGTTGCCGACCTTCCGCCCCGATCGCGCCTTGGGCATTGCCGCGCCAACGTTCAATCATTACGTGGACCGTCTGGCCGAAGTCAGTCACACCGATATCGGCGACGACTTCACTCGCTTCGTCGAGGCACTGCGGAAGCGGCACGATTTCTTTCATCAAAGCGGTTGCCGCCTCTCCGATCATGGTATCGAGACCTTTGAAGATATCGAGGGGACTTCAGCCGAGGCGACCGGCATCTTCGCGCGTGCCCGTCGCGGCAATGCACCATCGCCCGACGACACAGCTCGCTTTCGCTCGGCCCTATTGCACGAAATGGCCCTTTGGGACCACGAGCGCGGCTGGACGCAACAGTTCCATATCGGCCCGCTACGAAACAACAGCACTCGGATGTTCGCCGCGGTCGGTGCCGACACGGGCTTCGATTCCATCGGCGATGCTTCGTATGCACGAGGTCTTTCGCGGTTCCTCGATCGGCTCGACCGCACGAACCAACTGGCGAAGACGATTCTCTACAATGTCAACCCGACGCACAACGAGATGCTGGCGACGATGATCGGCAACTTTCAGGATAGCACGATGCCGGGCAAAATGCAGTTCGGCAGCGGTTGGTGGTTCCTCGACCAAAAAGACGGCATGGAACGGCAGATCAACGCCTTATCGAACCAGGGCCTGCTGAGCCGCTTTGTCGGCATGTTGACCGACAGCCGTTCCTTTCTTTCCTACACCCGCCACGAATATTTCCGTCGCATCCTTTGCAACCTTCTCGGCACCGAGATGCACCAGGGGCTTTTGCCCAACGACATGGAACTGATTGGGCCGATGGTAGAAGATATTTGTTATCGCAACGCCCAGCGGTATTTTGGGTTCGCCCTGGGATAGGTAGCCTGGTAACCGACTGCCTACCGCCCGGCGGAAATGCTGCGAACGACCGCCCCCGGCGTCAATTCCTGCTCGGCGGGCCGGGCGTCTTTTCCGGCAGGGTGGCGATATTGCCAAGCGAGTACGCGGAGCACATCGGCGGCGGGCATGCCGGTGGCCGACGGCAACTCGATGCGCGTTGCTTCAAGCCCGGTCTTCATCGTTTGCGTTGCGTGCAGGATCAAGCGATAGTCGCCTTGGGTAGGATAGAAAAATATCTGGCCCGTCGGGTGTTCAAGATGGTTCGTCGCCGCATCGAGGCTAGTCCCTTGAAGGGTAAAATCGCCGCAGAACCAGTTCCACGAGCCGGTCACGTTCTGCAAATTTGCACCGGTACGCACGGCGGCAATTACTTGGTGTGCTTGTTTTGCACTGCCGTCGCTAACGATATTGCCTTGCAGCTTGGCTTTCGCGGCAGCGGTCGAGAGATCCACAACCGGCGCGATGAATGGCATCACAACGGTATTAAACGCCAGATAAAGTGTACCGTCGCGGACTTTGCCGCCATCTTGACCGAAGTGAATCACCGTGCGATTCCCTTTACAACGGGGATCCTTCGCAATGATGTTGCCCAACAGCACGGCGTCGCTAGTCGGGCGAGCCGTTTCCGTCGCATCGACGAAATCGAACTCGCGGTTGGCCGAATGGTGGATGTAGCAATACTCGACCCGCGTGAAGTGGGCGCGGCTCTTGACGTTATGGCCCGTCAGACTGTGGTGGACTTCACAGAATCGCAGCGTGACGCTCGTGCCGCCGAGATAGAGATTATGGTTTTGGCCCGGCTCGGTGGGGTCGCCATTATGGTGGATTTGGCAATACTCGATGCGCTGATCGACGGCTGCGGCCAAGCTGCCGTCGCCGCCCGACATGATTCCCATATCGTTGTTGTGGATCGAGCAATTACGAACGGCAACGTGATTGGCCTGGTTGATCCGCACCCCGGCACCGTTGTGGCTATCGTTGTGGGCACCGGCCAATTCAAAGCCGTCGAGCGTGCAACGATCCGCTCCGGGATTGAATTGAAAAATGGCTCGCGGCGTGCTTCCCGCGCCGCTGTAGTTAAAGCCTTTGCCCTGCACC
>JANXOJ010000007.1 GCA_025353625.1 Planctomycetota bacterium
AACCCTGTATAGTACGAATATACCAGTGAAAACGCTGTACAATATACTGTTAGGCGGCGTGGGTGGGCTTGGGTAACAAAGTATCGGGAGGCGTAGATGGCGAACTTCAGTGATGCCGATTTCACGGTAAGAGAAGCCGAGGTTCTCGTCGATTCCAACGGGCACCACAACACTACTTATACGGCCATTCAGCTCCAGTGGCTGATCCGTGTCCAGGGGTTCTTTGATGACGACGGGTTTCATCTTGTACATGTGACACCGGGTGGTCCGGCTACACAGCTTACAAGCGTCCAGGGCGGACTGGCAGGTGCGGCCGAAGTTGGCGACACCATAACGAGTATCAACGATCAGGCCATTCTCAACGGCAAGGACTGGGCGATCGCGATGGCGAACGCGCCTGACCACAATAAGGTCAAGCTGTCCATCGTTGATGTCGAGTCGGGCGATTCGGTCGATTGGTTCGTCAAACCGCAGACACGTCCAGGCTTGGTCGTGCCCCCGCCAACTCCCTCAGGTCAACAAGCACACTTTCCAATCCAGACGCCTGAAGCCAAGCAGAAAGTCGGCGAAACGACTGCGACAGCGTCGGCCAAGATCAGTAAGCAACCCACGAAGGGACTGATCGAGTTGCACGTACATGTCAAGAAGACGGGCGTAGCAGGTAGCGGTACTGCCTGCGGACAAGTTGCACTGCTGGACAAAGACAACAACACAGTCTTCCAGACGGGGGTGACCCAGAAAACGAAAGGTGCGAATGCGAACCCGCTGAACAATCCTGGTGTCGCAGAGGATGACGCTGACGGCAGCTACGATGTGCCGCTGACCATCCTCAATATCGTGCAAAACGCAGCCGTCATGGCACGTGCCAGTGACAGTGACGGATTTCCCGGATCGCTGGATGAGTTCAACCAGGGATTGGACAAGATCAAGCACGCCTTGGACACTGCAGTTGCGATCGCCGAGGACGTTGCGGTGATCGTGGCGATAGCGAGCGCATAGCCAGCGTGGTTTGGGTTTCAGACGCCGAACCAGGTGCTGCTGAGCTGGGTCGATAGTCGCAAACTTCCATTCGTCCGCAAAACAAGCCAAATGACCACCCATGCCACAATGATGACACACCACAAAGCACCCAACTGACTACGACGCCTACTCCTACCGATTGCAGCCAAGTTTATTTCCGGCTGCAACAGCCCGAGTGTCGTGAACAAAGACAAATATGATAAGATCCACGAGGGGATGGCCTATCAAGAGGTCGTGGCCATTATTGGAACCAACGGTGAAGAACAAGGCAGCAACAAAATCGAGGGCATTCCGGGAGTCATACCGAGCGTCAATACTAAAGGGTATGAGTGGCGAAACCATGACGGATCCGGAATGAGTGCGATGTTTCCGAATGACAGACTTATGCAGAAGATTCAGTACAAACTACAGTAACTTATTCCAATTCGATTATGCCACGTGAAGCGACACTTTTCGATGAGACCTCCGGCAGCTCTTCTGAAGCTTATTTACTTCTTAGCCGAGACGGAGGCAACATTCCCCCGGCCTGGATTGACAGAGCGAGTGAATCTAGAAAGAAGCGCGAGAATGAACTCGCAAAAGCATTACAAGATAACTCACTTGATGCCGTGCATCTTCTCCGAGATTGGGAGCTAGCCTACAAGAAGGAGTGCTTTTACTACGGCATTCGGGTACTCATGGAACTTAAGCGTTCTGGAAAGTCTAAGCTGTGATCGAACACCGCCTAACCATGCGCTGCAGCGAACTGCTCCGCGCGTCACGCTGGCTGCTTCCGGCCGCCGCCTTTCCCCCACCATGCAGCCAGCACGCCGTGCTCCGCAGTCGCTGAGCTTGGGGTCGTTCGGCGCCCTAAAACGCTGTTGAACAGCCCAGGGAAGTGCGAGTCGTGACTGTCCGCGAAGTTCTGCGTATAATCGAAGACGACGGTTGGATCATTGAGCTGGACCCCGAAATTTGAACCAATACATTTATGTTGGAAGTTGGTTCAGATTTTAACCGATGAGGAGGTTCAGGACTATGTCCAGGAAGGTGGGGATACAAAGGAGAATTAAATGGACTTATCCCCTTTGTTCCATCGTGCCGGTGAGCCAAGTGAGGTGGTGCGATGACGGGGGGAGATACCGGAAGGCTTGCGCCTTTCCGCTTTCATGGTTCGATTTAAGCGGCATGGCGCGAGCCATCCGGTGTTGGTGAATCAAAGGGGCCAGGACTCATTGTTCGTAACTATTTAGGCGTCCGGAGCAGGCACGCCAATTCCGATTTTTCGTTTCCGGCTGATGTCGGCCGGCCGACATAAAATTGTCCGATAGCTCTTCAAGATTCGTATCCTTCGCCTGGCTTTTCGCGAATCCGTGTACAGGTTCAGTTCTTTTCAGTTCTTTTTACTCGCAAACGCCGCCGCCGCTATCTCCTTCAATCGAGCCAAATCGAGCTTGCCCGTTCCTAAAAGCGGTATCGCCCCCACCTGCCGAAAACTATCTTGCGACGGCACCCACAAAGCCGGCACTCCGCTGGCGATCATCCCTTTGCATATCTCTGCCGGTGATATCGCAAGCCCCGTGTGAAGCACGACGAGTCGCTCGCCGCGCGTAGCGTCGGGCAGTGCGGTTACCGCCAGATGCAATTCCTGCTCATCGAGCTTGAGAACTTCGCGAAGGGCCGCCTCAACGCGAAGATGGGGCACCATCTCGCCGCCGATTTTCGAGAAGCGGCTGATGCGCCCAGTAATGCGAATGTAATTGTCGGCGTCAATGGTCGCCAAGTCGCCCGTCACATACCATCCGTCGCGCATCACCTCGGCCGTGAGATCGGGCCGCTTCAGGTAGCCCTTCATCACGTTGGGCCCGCGAACGAGCAGCATCCCTTGCTCGCCGCGCGGCAACTCCGCGCCGCTTTGCAGATCGACCACCTTCACCTCAACGCCGGCAATCGGCGGTCCAATCGTGCCGATGCGATTGCCGCTCTTGCCCGGCGTGTCGTCGCGACTGGGCGGCCGATTGCCCGAGACCACCGGCGAAAGCTCCGTCGTACCATAGCCTTCCACGGGCAGCACGCCAAACTTTTGCTCGAACGCAGCAGCCAATTCGGGCGTCAGCTTTTCGGCACCGGCAAATATCACCTCGAGCGATTGAAAATCTTCCGGCTCGCAGCGCCGCAAATAGGCCCGCAGGAATGTCGGCGTCGCGATCAAGATCGTGCAACGGTGTTTGCGACAGAGTGCGCCGATCTGCCGGGCTTCTAGCGGCGAGTAGTGGTAGACTGCGGAGGCGTCCAAAGTCAACGCGGTCCAGAGTGTGACGGTATATCCAAAGGAATGAAATAGCGGCAGTACGCCCAAGACAGAGTCGGTCGCTTTCAGGCGAAGAAGTTCATTGAACGCTTCTAGGTTCGAGCCGATATTTGCGTGAGTGAGCATTGCTCCTTTGGGAACGCCCGTCGATCCGGAGGTAAAAATAATCGTGGCCACGTCGTTCGGTCGTACGGCAGTAAGCCCGAGCAGACGTTCCAGGACGACGGCGGGCAACAGCCAGGTAGCGGCGGACGCGATGAGTTTGTCGGACCAATGGATCCGTTGTTTGATCTCTTCGACGTAAATAAGTTCCGCGTCGATCTTCAAGGGGAAGCGTTCCAGCAGTCGGCGGCTGGTCAGCACGCGGCGAATGCCGCATTGCGCGATGCCGGCATTGATTACTTCGGATGTTACCGTGTAATTCAAGTTGACGGCGATGCGGCGGTCGAGCGTCAGTGCGGCGTTGGCAAGGACCGAGCCGATGCTCGGCGGCAGAAGGATGCCGACGTACGATTCATCCCGTGCTAGAACTTGCCGACGAAGCAGGCCTCGCAGGGCCAACGTGGCGGTCAGTAACCCGGCTCCCGTCAGTTCCAGCCCGCTCGACTCCGCGACCTTCGGCCGCCGCAAATTTCGGCGGCACATCCGCAGGAAGCGGCGCGGCAGGGCCAAGTCGCTTCCGACGCCGAGTTCTTTTTGTGGTGCGCCCGTCTCGGCTGCACTTGCCGGAAAGACGCCCGCTCCACAATTTGTTCCCGGATCCGAACTAAGTTTTTGCTGATTCATTCCCAATTTATAATCTTTGCAATCCTGCGTGGCCATAACTATTGTGATCGATACGTTCCTTACTTCCCATCTTCCCGCTACGAAACAACTTAGAACGAAAATGCTAACCTCCGGTGGGATTTGCAACCGAAGCCGATAGAGCGGGCGATTGTCGAGTGAGCATTTGCAAGTTGTGTTTGCCCGGACAAATCTCCGCTCCCCCTGGAGGATGGGGTCATGGATATCACACGGAATCAATTCTATATGACGGGACTGGTCCTGCTCTTTTTGGGCATCCAGTTCCGTATGATCGAATCCGTCGAGCTAAAACCCGATGTGCATCGATTCCTTAGCGAACGGTCTGGCCATCCGCTTGCCGCGATGGGTGCCCAATCGCCGATCCTGTCCTCTTTTGACCAGGCAACCGGAACGCGGATATTCACACCCCCAGAATGGATAGGGTGGCTTCTAGTCTCCGCAGGCAGCGTCTTGGTGCTACATAGTCTGGCGATGCCTAAGACCGGTTGAAAGCAGCAGGCAGACTCCGTCTCCTGGTGCCTGGACTATTTGATCGAGGTTGGAATCGATTGGCCGGTCCTTGCCGGTTGGTTTGGGAAATCTACTTGACCCTCTCAGATCGGCTCGATAGGATGATTCAGTTATCCAATCCCAGTCCGACGAGGAGTTTTAGTAATGCCCGCATACCAACGCCTGGAGGTCACCGAGGTTGGCGATGTCGCCGTAGTTCGGTTCCGCAGTCGCCGCATCGTGGACGATGTAGATATTCAGGAGATTGGCACCGAGATGTTTAGTCTCGTCGAGAGCGACAAGCGGATGAAACTGCTGCTGAACTTCTCCACGGTTGATTTTCTTGGCAGTGCCGCGCTCGGCAAGTTGATTACGCTCGAAAAGAAGATGAAGGCCCAAGGCGGCAAGCTGAAGCTCTCGAACATCAAGCCGGAAATCTACGAAGTCTTCGCCATCACGAAGCTGAACCGGCTGTTCGACATCAAAGAAGACGAAGCCGACGCCCTCGCTGCGTTCTAGGATCGCACGAGCAGACGGCAAGGAACTGGCCCCGAATGCGGCACGTTCGATGATTGACACCCAAGACGATTGCATCCATGAACGAGGCCGCACAAGAACCGTGCCATTGGCACTACGACCGCGTGATCGGCAGCGATCCGGCGTTGTCTCGTCAGGTTCTCGACGAGATGTTGACGCAGCTCGAGGCTAGGCACTGGCATCAACGCGATATATTCGCCATCCACTTGGCGGCGGAAGAGGCCCTGGTCAACGCCATCCATCACGGCAATGGCTCCGATGCGAGAAAAAATATCCATGTGGTCTGCTCCCTGGATGGCCATCGGATTCGCATCGAAATCTCCGATGAAGGCCCCGGCTTCAATCCCTCGACCCTTCCAGACCCAACCAACGGCGAACACTTACAGATCCCTGGCGGACGCGGCGTGATGCTCATGCGAGCCTTCATGTCGCGGGTGGAATTTAACGCTCTCGGTAATGGAGTGGTGATGGAAAAAGTGCGGAAAAACGACGGCCGCTAATCGCCCGTCATTCGATTGCCAAAAATGAGCCGCCGGGTGCGGGCGCAGTGCAACTCCCGGAACTTTAGATCGCAGTCGTGGGTGCCGCGTAGCAGCCCTGCCCGATTGGCGTCAAACAGGTAGGGTATTGCAAATGCGTCGTATCGAAAAATTCCCGCGCTCGCAGCGCGATGAATGCGTTTCAAACGCTTTCGCCGGCCAGCCAGCCGGTGCTGAAAGCGGCCTGGAAATTGTAGCCGCCGATAGGGCCGTCGATGTCGATGATTTCACCGGCGAAAAAGAGACCCGGTATCAGTCTGCTTTGCATCGTGTGCGAATCGATCTGCTCGCGAGAAACGCCGCCGGCCGTGACTTCGGCCTTGTTGAAGCCGAGCGTTCCTCCGATGGGGATATCGAACTGTTTGAGCCGCGCCACGACATTTTGCCGCTCCTTGCGGGTCACTTCGGCGGCCCGACGATGCGTTTCGATCCCCGCCTGTGCGGCAACTGCATCGGCGATGCGCTGCGGCAGATAGCCAGCTAGAATGCTCGGAATCAAACGTCGCCCCGCCGTCCGGCACGCCTCTTGGAAGGAAGCTTCCAGAGCTTGCGGCCTTTCATCCGGAAGGAGATCGCAACTCAGAACCAAGCGCGACGGTTTCGGGTGCCCGCTGATCGCGCGGCTGACATCGAGTGCGGCCGGGCCGGAGACGCCGAAATGAGTGAAGAGGAGCGAACCTCGGCGTTCGGCGAGGCAGAGAGGTGCAGTTGATACGGCACTCGATTGCAACCCGCCCTCACCCCCGGTCCCTCTCCCGGAGCTCAATCTACTCATGGTCGCGGGAGAGGGGAGATTTGAGTCCAACACGCGAACGATCACATCGGGTAGCGTGATGCCTTGAAGATCGAGTACCCAGCGAGCGGGCGAAGTGATCGGAACGAGTGCCGGGCGTGGCGGCACGATGGTGTGCCCCAACTCGGCGGCCCAGCGGTATCCGTCGCCCGTCGAACCGCTGCTGGGATACGATTGCCCGCCGGTCGTCAGGATCAGCTTTTCCGCAAGCAGCGTCCTCTGGGAAGTCTCAACTCGCAGAACGTCGCGGCCCCGGTCTTCGTCGCGCTCGATCGACTGGACCTCTTCGTCCGAGGCCAGCGTGCAACCGCTTCGCTTCAGTCGAGCGAGTAGTGCTGCTAGCACGTCATCGGCCCGATCGCTGGCGGGGAAGATTTTCCCGGTCGGCTCGATCTTCGTCTCGACCCCCTCCGCCTCAATCAAGTCAATCAGAGCTTCCGGACTTAGCGCGGCCAAAGCGGAATATAGAAATGATCCCTGGTTCGCGAATTCCGCCACAATCCCTTGGGCGTCGAGTGCGTGTGTGATATTGCACCGCGTTCCCCCCGACATGAGTATTTTTGCACCAGGCCGCTTCTTTTTTTCTAACAAAAGTGTGCGGCGGCCCCGTTCCGCCGCTCGGCTGGCTGCCAATAAGCCGGCCGCCCCGCCGCCCACGATAACAACTTCCCAGGTTTCCATGTCGTTATTGTTTCATAATTTGAGACTTAGGGCGAGTCGCTATTGGCCTGGGAGGCGGAATTTGATATGAATCTGCTTCAAAATATAGCCTTTCTCTCCCTAGCCTTATTTTCCATGAACAATTTCCACCGGGTTTTGCGAATGGCCTGCCGTTACCGGCTCACGCTGGCGGGGTCGGTCCTCAGCGCGCTGGGTGTTGCGCTGCTTTGGGGCGGTAACATCGGGGCCGTCTACCCGTTCGTCAAAGTCGTCCTCGAAGGCAAGTCGCTGCAAACCTGGGTCGGCGAAGAAATTGACCGCACGGACAAGTCGGTTGCCGATATCGACGATCAGCTTGCCAAGCTTCAATCCGAATCGACCGCGACGCCCGTCGATTCGCAATCCGATAAGCAGGCCGCGATTAGCCGCCTCAAATCTCGGCGTGCCATCGAAGCGCACGCCCGCGAAGGCTACGTGTGGCTCAAGCCGCATCTCGACCGCTACCTTCCCAACGACCCGTTCCAAACGCTCGTATTGGTGATGGGCGTTCTCATGTTGGGAACGGTTTTGAAGAGCGTGCTGTTGATCTCCAACAACGTACTCGTGGCACGACTGGCGAACTTGGCCGCGTTTGACCTCCGCAAGCTGTTCTATCGCCGCACGTTGCGACTCGACCTGGCGACGTTCAACGATGAAGGCACGTCGGACCTGATGAGCCGCTTCACGAACGACACCTCAAACGTCGCCGCCGGGCTGGAAACGTTTTTCGGCAAGTTGATCCGCGAGCCGCTGAAGATGATCGCCTGCCTGGCGGGTGCCGCGTGGGTCTGCTGGCGGTTGTTGCTGCTATCGCTGATCGTGGCCCCTCTGGCCGCGCTGGCCATTCGTTGGCTCAGCAAGATGCTCAAGCGCGCGAATCGTCGCGCCATGGAGCAAATGGCGCAGATATTCAACGTACTGGAAGAAACGTTTCGCGGCATTAAAGTTGTCAAGGCATTTACGAATGAAGCCTACGAGCGCCGCCGCTTCCACCTCCGTAGCAAAGACTTTTATAAGAAGTCGATGAAAATCGCCCGCTACGATTCCCTCTCGCACCCAATCACCGAGATGATGGGCATCGTGACGGTCAGCTTGGCCTTATTGGCCGGCGTGTGGCTGGTCCTCAAGGGAGAAACCCGGCTTTTCGGCATCCCGTTGTCGAATCGCCCGTTGGATATCAGCTCACTCCTGCTGTTCTACGGATTCCTCTTCGGCACCGCCGATCCGGTGCGAAAGTTTTCCGACATTTTCAGCCGCCTGCAATGCGGCGTGGCGGCCTGCGATCGAATTTTTGCCTGTCTCGACCGCGAGCCGGTCATCCGCAGTCCTAAGCACGCGGTCGCCTGTCCGCGCCATGCGCACGAATTGGTCTTCGAGAATGTCGGCTTCGAGTATCAGCCCGGCCAGCGGGTCTTGGAGGAAGTCTCGCTGCGGATACCCTTCGGCGAGACGGTGGCCATCGTTGGGCCCAACGGCTGCGGCAAATCGACGTTGGCCAATTTGATTCCACGCTTTGCCGACCCCAGCGACGGCGTGATCCGCCTCGACGGCGTTGCCCTCACCGACTTAAACCTGGCCGAACTTCGCGGCCAGATCGGTCTCGTGACCCAAGAACCGCTGCTATTCGACGACACGGTTTACAACAACATCCGCTACGGCCGCCCCAACGCCACGCGCGATGAAGTCATCCAAGCGGCCCAACGCGCACATGCCCACGAGTTTATCGAAGCCGAACTACAGCACGGCTACGAAACGGTAGTCGGTGCGCTCGGCGGTCGGCTATCCGGCGGACAGCGGCAGCGCATCTCGTTGGCCCGAGCGATCCTTCGCGACCCGGCGATTCTGATCCTCGATGAGGCGACGAGCCAGATCGACTTGGAGAGCGAGCAGGCGATTCAGGAAGTGCTTGAGGAGTTCACGCGCGGCCGCACGACTGTGATAATCACGCATCGCTTGGCCATACTCTCGCTGGCCGATCGTATCGTGGCGATGCAAGGCGGCCGAATCATCGACTCCGGCACGCATCAGGAGATGCTCGCCCGCTGCGCCCTTTATCGCCGCTTGCATCAGATACAGTTTGAGGATTTGCGGCGGATAGCCTAGTGTGGTTTAGTTCCCGTCCACGAACAAGTTGTGGCTCAGGCGAGACGCCCGCACCACAAAATATACTGGACGGGCCCTTACGCACCCTTACCGTCGGATGAACCGGATTTGGCATCTGGAGACGACGCCGGCACTCATAGCCCTTTTATCCCAAGTCAATGTAAGAAATGAACCGCAGAGGACGCTGAGGTTCGCAGAGGAGATAGAGCAAGAGTTTCCTCTGCGATCCTCACCGGCCCCTGCGGTAATTCTATTATCTTTCTGTCGTTCCTTCTCCGGTTCGTTTCGGGGGTTGCGTGCGAGTCCGGAATGAAAGCGTTGCGCACGCTTGAGGCGGATGAACCCTATTTAGCGGTCGGGTTTTGATCGACGCTGCGC
>JANXOJ010000033.1 GCA_025353625.1 Planctomycetota bacterium
GGGCCGTTCTCGATCAGGTAGTTGCTGATGTTCATGCCCCATTCGCGCAGTTCGCCCGGCTGCATGGCGATGCTTGGTATCTCCATTTCCATGTGGCCGATGGAGGATAGGCCGGTCGTGAACATGCCGAACGTGCCATCCGAGTTCTTGAATACGCGGTAATCGACCCATAGATAAAGCGGCGGTGCTTCCGGCGAAGTAATGCTTTCCGCCATTTCGATAAACAGCTTGGGGAAATGCACCATCGTGCCGTAAGGCCAATAGACGCCGAGCACATCCGGCTGCTTGGCGGCGATCGCCGTTAGGTTCGTCAGCAAGAGTAGTCGTCGGATGGGATCTGCCTTCCCTCCGGCAAACGTTACCAGGACGTGCGTGCGGTGCGGCCGGATTGCGGCGGTGGCGTTCGTCCCCTTCGGCCACATCCACGACGTGGCGCAGGGGCCTTCCAGGTCCGACCACGGATAAGGTGCGGGCATTGGCGCAATGGCGACGACCTCATCGCCGAGCATACAGCTGAGAACGTCACCCTGCAACTCGATATCGGTCGGCTTGCGACCGCCAAGCGACGACTTGGCAAGTTGCTTCTGCAATCCGCCCAAAGGGAAGGAATCGCCTTTGATTAGCAGTGCGGCAATTCGCGGCCCATCGTCGCCGGCTGCCGCAGGCTTCGTTTCTTCTTTTTTCCGAGATTTGAACCAACCCAACATGGTTAGACTAGCCTTTCTTCACGGTAAAATACGGTACGGAGGAACGCAGGCGCCCTACTCCAAGCTGCGACCGCCTCCGGACGGGGTCGCGAACATTGTATCATCTGCGCAACCCAAACCTCAACTGCGTCGCCGGTTGGCTTTATTTTCGTTGAATTCGCGGGGTGGTCGAGGATTCATTCCGCTAAAATCTCGTTAGATTTCTCGTGTGAATAATCGGTACAAAGGGCAAATCGGGCGAAATATGTGAAAGCATGGCTCCAAACGGGTTCACGAAAGCGGGTGAATCTTGTAGGATGACAGGCGGCAAAATATAATAGGCGACGGGACTTGGTTTTCAATAGGGCTCGGTTTTCAATTCACTAAGAACCTGTTCGAGAATTAACCCGCCCCCCGCCGCCTACTTTGGCCCGAGTGTGCGCGAAACTCTTTTTGGGCAGTCAACACGCAATTCCAGCTTCGGGCAATTTATGACAACTGCGCTTGAGCAAGCAATTCACGGTAAGACGGCCAAGGTCGGTATCATCGGTTTGGGATATGTCGGCCTGCCGCTGATTCGGGCCTTTATTGCCGCCGGTTTCCGCACGATGGGGTTCGACGTCGACCAATCGAAGGTCGATCAACTCCTGGCGGGCAAGAGCTACATCAAGCACATCCCCGCCGAATGGATCGTGCAGCACGTCGGAGACGGCCGCTTCGTGCCGACGGCCGACATGCGCCGCCTCGCCGAGGCGGACGCCTTGTTGATCTGCGTGCCGACGCCGCTCAACGATAGCCGCGACCCCGATCTTTCGTACATCGAAAATACCGCCGAGCAGATCGCCGCCGTATTGCGTCCGGAGCAACTCGTCGTGCTGGAAAGCACGACCTATCCGGGCACGACCAAGGATGTCGTCTTGCCGATCCTGGAGAAGAGCGGCTTGAAGGTCGGTCGCGATTTCTATCTCGCGTTTAGCCCCGAGCGAGAAGACCCGGGCAATGCGAATTACACGGCCGAGCGGATTCCCAAGGTCGTCGGCGGTATCGAAAGCGCGAGCGGCCACTTGGCCCAATTGCTCTATTCGCAGGCCATGGCCCAAGTCGTGCCGGTGGCAAATTGCGAGGTGGCAGAGGCGGCCAAGATATTGGAGAACACGTATCGCGCGATCAATATCGCCTTGGTGAACGAGCTGAAAATGCTCTTCATGCGGATCGGCATCGACGTGTGGGACGTGATCGACGCCGCCAAGACGAAGCCGTTTGGGTTTCAGGCGTTCTATCCGGGGCCGGGGCTGGGAGGGCACTGCATTCCCATCGACCCGTTTTATCTCACTTGGCTGGCTCGACGAAACGGCATGACGACGCGCTTCATCGAGTTGGCGGGCGAGATCAATACGAGTATGCCGAATTTCGTGATCCAGCGGCTGGTCGAGGCTCTGAACAATGTGAGCAAACCGTTGCGCGGCAGCAAGATTTGCGTGCTCGGCGTAGCCTACAAGAAAGACGTGGACGATCCGCGCGAAAGCCCGTCGTTTAAGCTGATGGAGATGCTGCTGGCCGGCGGGGCCGTGGTGAGTTACAACGACCCGCACGTTCCCAAGCTGCCGAAGATGCGGCATTACGATGTGCCCGATATGTCGAGTAGCCCGCTGACGCCGGAGTTCCTTGCGGCGCAGGACGGCATTTTGCTGGCGACGGATCACTCGGCCTACGATTACGACTTCATTTTGGAACATGCGCGGATGTTTATCGACACGCGGAATGCCGCCAAGAACGTGAAGAAGCATCGCGAAAAGATCGTGAAGGCTTGATCTTCGTTCGCACGATAACTTCCCTCAACCCTTGCCCTCTTCCCGTTTATGGGAGGGGGAGTTTAGTTTATGAAAATTCTCGTTACCGGTGCTGCCGGATTCATCGGGTTTCACACCAGTCGCCGCTTGCTGGCTCGCGGCGATACGGTTGTGGGCCTCGATAACGTCAACGACTACTACGCGGTCCAACTCAAGCTTGACCGCCTCAAGCAGTTGCAAAGCGAGCCTTCGTTCAGCTTCCATAAGCTCGATCTGGCCGATCGCGATGGCATCGCCCGGCTCTTCGAGAAGGAACGCTTCGACAAGGTCGTCAACCTGGCCGCTCAGGCGGGCGTGCGCTACTCGCTGGAAAACCCAGGCGTCTACGTCAGCAGCAACCTCACCGGCTTCGTCCATATTTTGGAAGGCTGCCGCCACGCGGGCGTGAAGCATCTGGTCTACGCTTCGTCGAGTTCGGTCTACGGTGCGAACACGCAGATGCCTTTTTCGGTCCATCAAAACGTCGATCATCCGGTGAGCCTGTACGCTGCAACAAAAAAGGCCAACGAGCTGATGGCCCATACCTATAGCCATCTCTTCCGGTTGCCGACGACCGGTTTGCGGTTTTTCACCGTTTATGGCCCTTGGGGCCGGCCCGACATGGCACTATTCCTCTTCACGCGGGCGATCCTTGCGGGACGGCCGATCGACGTCTTCAATCACGGCAAAATGCGTCGCGACTTCACCTATGTGGACGACATCGTGGAAGGCGTGCTTCGCGTCTTGGATCGTATTGCGGAGTCCGATCCGCAATGGACGGGTGCCCGCCCCGATCCCGGTTCGAGCAGTGCGCCGTACCGCATTTACAACATCGGCAACAACCAACCGGTCGAGCTTTTAGATATGATCGGCCTCGTGGAAGAGTGCCTCGGAAAGACGGCGACCAAGAATTTCATGCCGATCCAACTCGGCGACGTGCCGGAGACGTTTGCCGATGTCGACGACCTCGTTCGCGACACGGGTTTTAAGCCCGGCACGCCGTTGCGCGATGGTATTGCGAAATTTATCGCCTGGTATCGGGCCTACTATGGTGCCTGATCCGGACGTCGCACGCATCTCGCCCCGCAGGATGAAAAGACGCTTTTTCCGCCGAACAAACTGAATCGACATCTCGCCAAGCGAGGTGAATTCTCTTGAATCTCGTGCTACCCGACGCTGCAATTTGCGATGAGAAAACGCCCGCCGGAAGTCGCACGGCGGTCGCGGTCGTCTGCGGCATGTTGTTCCTAGCGACGGCACTCATCTACTGCCAGACCGCGCGGCACGAGTTCGTCAATTACGACGACAACACGTACGTCACGGAAAACGAGCACATCAATCGGGGAGTCACGCTGCGCGGCATCGTGTGGATGCTCTTCTATCGCCACGCCTACATCTGGCATCCGCTGACGAGCTTGTCGCACATGCTCGATTGCCAACTGTTCAAACTTTGGGCCGGCGGGCACCACCTCGTCAATGCGTGCTTCCATGCAATGACGGCTGCCATGCTGTTTCTCGTCTTGCGGCGGATGACGGGCCGCATGTGGCCTTCCGCGCTCGTCGCCGCGATTTTTGCCGTTCATCCGCTGCGCGTGGAGTCGGTGGCGTGGGTGGCGGAACGGAAAGATGTGCTTAGCGGGCTGTTGTTCGTGCTTGCGCTGGGGGCCTACGAACGATTCGTCCGCGAGCCGCATCGCGCAAGGCATTACGCTGCGCTCATCTTCTTTTTCGTGCTGGGCCTCGCCTCCAAGCCGATGTTGGTGACGCTGCCGTTCGTCCTGCTGCTTTTGGACTTTTGGCCGCTCAATCGATTTGCACGAACTCCGCAGGGGAGCGGATTTCCGGTCCACTTGATTGTAGAAAAAATCCCGCTCTTCGTCTTGTCCGCGCTCGATGCCCTGCTGACGATCTACACGCAGGGCAATGCAATTCAATCGACGGCAACGGTTTCCATACAATCGCGGCTCGTCAACGCCGTGGTGGCCTATACGGGCTATTTGAGTAATACCTTCGCCCCCCGTGGGCTTGCGGTCCTCTATCCGCATCCCGTTACGATTCCCGCGAGCCGAGCGGTCGTGCCGCTGGTGATCGTCGTTGTTATTTTCGCGATTGCGATTACCTTGCGTCGCAAGGCTCCCTATCTGCTGGTCGGCTGGTTGTGGTATCTGGGTATGCTCGTGCCGGTCATCGGTTTATTGCAGGTCGGTGGGCAGTCCATGGCGGATCGCTATACTTATCTGCCGCAGATTGGTCTTTTGATGGCGATTGTTTGGGCCGCAGACGATTTGGGCACGAATGTATTCATCTCGCTCCGCAAGATGTCGCAAATCGCGATGAGTACGCTGGCGATTGCCCTACTCACCGCGCCGATGATCGCCGCTTGGCAGCAGACGCAGTATTGGCGGAATAGTGAGATTCTTTGGCGGCGCGATTTGCAGTACGGAGGCTCTTCATCGGTCGCCCATTACAATCTGGCTTTGACGCTCACGCTGGCCGGTCGGCATCGCGAAGCTATCGACCATTATCGCGAAGCGTTGATATTCGACCCCGACGACGAGGACACGCACAACTTCCTAGGCGTCTCGCTTGCCGCTACCGAGCAATGGGACGAAGCGATCAAGGAATACAAAGCGGCATTGAAATCGGCATTGGCGATCCACGACAAGGCGCCCGAGGTCCACGCCAATCTGGCTAAAGCTCTGCATCGAGTCGAGCGCGACGCCGAGGCGTTAGAGCAATGGCGGGCCGCGTTGAAGAACGACCCCAAGAACGTCAACTACTGTGCGATGATCGCGGGCCTTTTGGCGTCGTCGCCGCAAGATGCCGTTCGCAACAAAAGTGAAGCCCTGCAAGCAGCACGTCAGGTTCTGCAACTTGCCGGACCCAACGATCCGGTCGCGCTCGATCTGCTGGCCGCAGCCCAAGCCGAGGCGGGCAACTTCAGCGAGGCCGTACGGAATGAACAATCGGCGATCGAAACGGCCAATTCGCAAAACAGGTCGGCACTGGCGGAGGAATTCCGCCAACGCAGAATTCTTTATGAAGCACATAAACCCTATCGTCAGCCGCCGACAAAGGCCGCCCCGATCGGTCCATCTTCGTGATTCAACGACCGTCCAACATTTCGCGCGCCCGCAAAGGATAAGCACGCTTCTCAGACGGCGGATCGTGCCGCCGTGCAGTTATTTATCCGCCGGTTTTCGTAGCGAACGCCGCTATGCGGCCGGTCGACGCTTCGCGCGCTTTTGTTGTGGGTCGAACTGGAGAATGACTTCCGCACCATCCCGATGGAAGATTTCGGCCGCTCGTTCGGATTCGGATTCGGCGACCACGTCGTCCCGCGAGGCGTCGGCCGCGACGAGCCGCAATGTCGGCGGGGTATGCGGTGCGTGCAAAATCGGCATCGGGATGCAAGCGTCTTCGCTATGCGGCAGAATCCACGACGGCTCCAGCGGCTTGCAGACGTATTTGGCAAGCCCGAGCGTAAGCGTTTGCATCTCGTCGTCGATGCAGTAGTCGTCCCCGATGATGAAGACCAGCGCATTGGGTTTGATGCCGCGAATTGTCTCCGCCAACTCAAACCCGCTCATATCGCAGAGATTGGAATTGATGACCCAAACGCCGGCATGCCAACGGCGGGCAAAGCGAATTGCATCGTGCCCAGTTAGCATGAAGTGCATGCTGACATCCGGCCGCGCGATGGCTGCTAAAACATTTCCGTAGTCGTTGGGGGAATCGTCAACAATGGCAACGCGGGTGGAGGGGAGAGTTACGCTATGCACGAAGGCACTCCTGGGTGGGAACAAGCACTAGAGGAAAACCGCTTTAGTAGCACATCGCGCGCCAATAAGGCGATTCAAAACATGCCATACGCCGCAAGTTATTACGGAGCAATGGGATGCGAGCTTTGCGATTTGGTTTTAATGGTGAAGGCTCGACCTTGCTTTTAGGAAAACGCCGCGTTCTTACGCCCACAACTGTTCGTCTACGAACACACGACTGTTCAGGGGCGAACATACGACCGCAACGATCGTTAAAATTGGCTAAGCATACGATGCCGATTTTGCCGATTGTAGCTAGCGTACGGGCTTGTCTTGCATAACCGAGAGAAGCCTTGCCGGTTGGTTTCTGCAGGGGGGAATCGAATGCGCTCGCTTTTTCAAATTTCGATGCTGACAGTTGGCATGCTTTTCATCGCTGGTCGGGCTGTGGGGCAACAACCGGAGCCAACCCTTGCGCCGTGCGTCGAAGACGGTTCCTACGGGGAGGGACGACTGCGGCATCATCCCGTGCTTGGGCTGATTCATCCGTTATGCCTCGGTTGCGGCGGTCGCGATGCCGGCGATAATTGCGCGTGCCACGGAAGCTACAAATACCCGGTTCCATCGCAATCGACCTTCTTTTGGCCTGGAATCTATAGCTCGGATACGATGACGCAGTACATCAGCCCACTCCGCTACCCGGGCCTGAAGCCGATCCCCGAATACTGGAAGCTCGACCCGACCGACGATACGAGTCCCTATTCGGGTTACCGGTATTGAGCCTTCACACTACACCTTCATTCGCGATCGTATCCGCCAAAGCCCGCTCGCGATTCGCGGCAGTTCGCGCAACGGATGCAAATGGCCGCCGGGCACATCTCGCCAGCG
>JANXOJ010000047.1 GCA_025353625.1 Planctomycetota bacterium
CGTGCAGCGACTGAGAAGCCGAGTCGGTAGAGTTCTTTTTTCACGCGACGGAAATCGTCGAAACACTCGGGGTAGGTCCAGAGCGTGATCGTGGCATCTCGGGCCTGCCGTCCGCCGAGCATCGCATGAAATTGCGACGTCGGTTGTAGAGCCTCGTCCATCGTTTCACCCAAGTCGTCCGAGAGGGGCGTCAGTACGACGCGGTCTTCTATCCGCGGTCCGCGTCGGCCGCTCTCGCGAAGCTCGTCCGGCGTTGGCTGCCGCAAGCGGATTGTATACGTGAGGCGGAAGCCCTGTTCGGCGGGCACCGTGTCGGTCAACTCGGGACGATCCGAAAGCTTGTATGCCTTGCGCTTCACATCGGCGACGGCCTTTTCCACTAACTCGTTGAGCGGCACGAAGGCGATGCGACCGTGGCGAAGCTGAAAGTGCAACTCGCGGCCATCGACCGTGCGGGCGATGGGAGTCGTCTGGCTCTCGATCTGCACGGTCGGCATCGGTGCTTTGTCGATGGCCTCAACCTGCCGAGCCAGAGCTTCCAAGCGGTTGCGGGCGTCGACCAATTTTGTCGACATCTGGCTATCGACCGGAACGGTTTTATCGGCGGTCTGCCGGGCACCGCGCAATTGGGCATCGAGCGCGGTTGCGGCAACGGCCAACATGTCGCGCTCGCGCTGGCGAACCTGAGTTTGGCCCTCGATATCTTGAATCGCTTTGGCAACCTGCGCTACGTCGCTGCGAAGTGCCGTCTCATTCGCCGATTCTCGGGCCAAGTCGTCGCTGACGCGGGCGAATGCGGCGGTCGGAGCGGCACCGGGCGGCGTATTTTTGATTTTCAGGCCCGTCATCATGACCATGATTATCATGACGCTGACGATGCTCGCCACGATATCGAGGAACGAGTCGGCATTGACGGCTTCTTCTTGTTCGATTGCGCGTGCCATAATTTCTTAAGGGCGTGTATTCGCGATTCAATTTGTGCCGCACCGTGCTGCGCCGGGCTTGCATCGAACCGCTCGACACCACCCTACTCATTGCTTTCTTTCAATCACCAGGCCGCTGCCTTCCAAGGAACGATTGAGCTCCACGAATCGCGATTCCGCGCCGGGAGCGACGTAAACACCAATGACGGGTCGCCAGTACATTTCGCGGCCGGCCATGCCCCAGGAGTCCATGATTTCCCAAACGGCGACCACGAACTTGTTTGAATCGCGTTCGCTGCCGGCTTGCATGGGGATGATGCGGGTCTCGCCGTTTCCGGCCTCGGGGACAATTGCGAGGCGGTCGGCGTAGCAATCGACGTGGATTGGCCGGCTGATCGCCGCCGAGTGACGCGAATGCTCCCGCAAAGCCCAGTCGTCCTGGTTGCGATCCGGCTTGACCTTGTCGTAAGGATGTTTCTTCTTCTCTTTTTCTTCTTCCTCTCGATCATGCTCGTTCGGCTTATGCACTTCGGGAGTCGGTCGCCACTCGCCGGGCCGAAGCGGCGTTTCTGGGATCATGGGGCCGCTGTGGTTCATCGCCAGCGACGAATCTTGCGGCGTCGGCTTGCCATCGGTGGGACGGCCGTTGATGTAGCCCTCGGGACGCGGCATGGGCGGTGCAGCGGGGCCGCCGGCCATCGTGCCATCGTTGGTCGCGGTCTGTTGCCCACCTTGCGTCGCCGGCTGTGTTGTTTGGCCGTTGCCCGCGATTCCGAGATTGCCACTGTTCGGACTGCCCAATGCGGCCGCACCAGCCATGCCATTACTACCGACGCCATTGCCACCGGTGCCGGTGCCTTCGGCTCCGGGAGGCGGCAAGGCCGCATAAGGATTGTTCATGGCGAAGTCGTCCGCCGGGCCTGAGCCGCGATCGCCGCTCGCGAGATCGCTAGTGCCGCCTCCAAAGCCAGCAGTTGCCGATCGTCCCGCACCACGGCTCCCGTCTGCGCCCCCAACTCCGCGGCTACCGGCGTTGCCTGCGCGCTTCCCATCGGCATAGCTGCCCGCATAGCGTTCCGCCGGCTTTGATGAGTAAAAGCCCGGGTTCCCGCCGGTCGGCCCGTGCGTGCCTCCGCCACCTACTGCATCACCGTCCGCCGAGTCATCGCCCGTCGATGTCCGATAGCTGCCGCTGCGCGCTCGCTTGCCATATTTGCTAGGTGCCGCGGCAATCAAGCGGACGTGCTCGGCACGAGCCATCGCCACAGCTTGGGCAATTGCCTTTTCCATTCCCGGGTTGGCTGGGGGATAGTTCAACGGCCAGTCCTCATTTATCATTTCGTATCCATACTCCGGCCCCCAGGACTTCATAGCGCCGATGGCCGCTTCGTAGGCCGCAATGCCGCTTGGGCGAACCAGCATTAGCGGGTACGGCTCGCCGGGTGCCTTCGGATCGGAGCCTTGCAGCAACATATATTCGCGCGCCGCGCGAACGGCGGCGGCAAGTGGATTGCCCGGCCCAAGCGGTTCGTCGAAATCGGTTTCGTTGAAGACAATATTTTCTGGTTGCAGGACGATGGCATCGCTGCGACATTCAATGTAGATGGGGCGGCGGCGGGTATGGCTGGAACCATCGTAGGGAACGATGGCATACGAATGGGGCCGCTCGCCGGATGCCTTCTGAACTTGCGCCAGCTTCTGCTGGGTTTCGGCAATCTGACGTTCGACCTGCCGCAACTCCTCTTCGCCCGCAAATACCATGTGACCCGGTTGAAGGCCATCGGCTTGGGCCTGTTTGGCACGCTCGTTAAGCTGCTGGAACTGTTCGCGGAGTCGCCGACCGTGATCTTCGATGTGGCCGAGAATCAGTCGGGCCTCGGCCAGTTGGGCTTCCGATGCCTTACGCGACTGCTTGAGTTGCTCGATCCGCCACTGGACGTTCTCCAGTTCGGCTTGGAGGGTCGATTGTTTTTCGACATCCTGGATGGCCAAGGATTTGGCGGCCTGTAGCCGCGCTTGGCGAGTGACCGAAAGCAGCAATAGCACGAGCGCCCCCATCGTGCAAATCAGCACGGCGAGAAACGGAAACAGCGAGAGGCGCGGAGGCCCTCGCCGCCCACGGCGATTCGTGCTAAGCCAAAGTAGTTTCATGCCGCCTTTGAAGTTCTTCGCGTTGTAGTAGGCTGAACCGCGTTCGTGCCGCCAATCGAGTCGGACAACCGCGCATTGAGCAGATGGATGGCCGCTGCCAAGCCAAGCACGGTCTGCTCGAAATTCCTCGATCCGGAAAGCGCGGACAAATTATCGTTCAATGCATCTTCGAGCTTCACAACTTCAGCCGTGGCAACGAGAACGCGCTCCAGCGTTTCGGCTTGGCTGCCCAGCGATTTCTGCATGGTGGCCAGAGCCTGGACGTGCTGCATCTGCACGGCGGCGATCTTGTCCCAATGCTTTCGGCCAGCCTCGGAAACCGAATCTTCGTTGGCGACGATAAGCTGCGAGTGCCGTTCGAGACTTTCGTCCAGCCCGCGCACCAATTGCATGCCGGCCGAATCGGCCATTGTCGTCCACCGTTGAGCGGCCGCATCGAGCGATGCTTGCCAGAGCGCGGCTTGCCGTTCAATCAAGCGATCCGTTGCGCCGACCATCACCTCGGCCATCCGCCGCATGGCCGCGACCTGGCCATCCGCTCCGACCGGTATCATGGAAAAACGCTCGGCCAGATCGTGCTCGACCTTCCGATCTACTTTGGCAAGCAGCGCGGATTCCGCCCGATCGACAAAGAACCAAGTAAACATCATGACCATCGAAAACGATAGTGCGACCGCCGTGGTATCAAACTTCAACCCCAGGCCGGTTATCACTCGCAGCATCGACTCGTCGGGTGCCTTGGGATCGATGCCGTTGAGGGCGAGCGTAATGCCGATCACCGTGCCCAAGAAGCCGAGGATGGGGATGGCCCAAATGATGACGCGGAAAAGCCCATAGCGGCCGTGCGATCGCGTGCCGTCCGCTTCGGCAAGATATTTCAGTTCGTCGCTAAGCCCTTGGGTCGAGCCGACGCGGCGGATGTGGCTAACGGCATCGCGCATTCTGCCAATATAGTAATCCTCACGTCGATGAACAGGCTGTCGATCCAAATCGACCAGGATCGTCTCGCATTGCTCGTCCAGCGGCAGGTCGTCGCCATCGGTCAGCCGCAATGCGGCACCGCGCATCGCCGCACGCTGCACGACGATATCGTGGAGGCGCAGAACCAACTCCGACATGCCGACGAAAAACAGAAACGTTTCGCCGAACTCCACCGGGTGATGCGTAAAGTAGCGGTGCATCACCGGCAGGTCCAAGGGACCGCCATAAATCAATCCGTAAAATGCGGCGCACGCTAGGACACCCCAGACGACTGCCGATTTCATGAGCATGCGGGAAAGGTTGTTAAGTGCATTCACAGTTAAGGCTCGTGGTTAAATGCGGCGAGTGTGTTAAGTTAGATAGTTTCAGGCGAGATTAACGCGCCAAGTCCGCGCAATGCAACAATCGGCTCCCTGGTCGAAGATGTTTAACCGAAAATCGCGCGACTGGGGGTGTGGGTAGAGTAGCGAGCCTGGGATGATGCTTTGCATCCCAACCCTAACATTCCGCAAACTTTGCGAAAGTCCTAGGGTTCTAACGGCCGAAACCTTACATGCCGCCGAGAACTACGGCCGCCAAAATTCCGAGGGGGGGATAACAGTCCGGTGCTCGCCTGTCATGGGTAGCCCGGACTGTTTAATTTCTTGCGAAAAGCGAAACCTGCCCCAACAAATGTAACGGTTTTGCCTGCCGAAAGCGGATTGCCGATCGGGCAATCTAAAGCAACCTCGTCCAAGGCGCGGCAAGCCTTGGTGCCCGGCGTGCCGATGCTTACCGATGATGTTCCGACGCTATTTCCTAACCACGGTGGGTTTGTCTGCAATTGCAGGGCCGGCGGCCTATTTTAATTTCTTCAACCCGAGCAAGACCGACACGCCGGTTGCGACCGCAAGCTCGGCCAGCCAGGGATACGTTGCATCATCGCCGTCTCCCAGTTTATTGGCCAACGCGATTCCGGCGAATCGCGCCCCGTCGGGCAATCCATCCTCGCCGCTCACTTCCGCGCCGACTGCATCGCTGCGGTCGAATATCCAGCTCCAGCCGCTCAACAGCGTTTTCAATTTTAGCGTTACGCCGGAGTGGATTATCGCCCATTGGCCCACGGTTTCGACGGGCCTGGCACAGCTTCAATTACAGGGGTATCGCGTGCCTTTGGTCAGCGGTACGACCCAACAGGATATCGCTGGGGCATTGACCTACTATTTCAACGGCAAGCAGCAGATGCAGCGGATCACGTTCAATGGCACGACGGGCGACCCTCGGCCCTTAATCGGCCTGCTGTCCTCCCGATTTGGGATGACGAGACGATTGACGAACGATGCCGGTGTTGTGGTCTACGAAGGGGTGCATCCCAACAATGAACCGGCTAGCGGAATGCGAATCCGCTTAGCACTCGTGCAACCGGGCGAAGCGTATCGACGTTTTGATGTTGAACTATCTTTGGAGCGGCCAGCGGAATAGACGGGTACTTTCCTTTTCGTACGTCGGGCGGCATAATGAGGGATTCTTCAATCCCGCCGCGTCTGATGGAAGGATCGCCTCTCGATGCAAGATAAAATCGTTGACCATTTCGGCCTGACTTTCGACGATGTGCTTCTCGAACCCCGCTACAGCGACATCTTGCCGGGCGATTGCGACGTGACGACGCAGCTCACGCGGCGAATTCGCCTGAATATCCCCCTCCTCAGCTCGCCGATGGACACCGTCACCGAGAGCGAAATGGCCATCGCTCTCGCCCAGGAGGGGGGGCTTGGCGTGATTCACAAAAATCTCTCCATCGAGCGCCAAGCCGAAGAGGTCGTGAAAGTAAAACGAAGTGCCAACGGCATCATTCGCAACCCGGCGACCTTACCCCCCGAAGCAACGCTGGCCCATGCCCAAGAGGTCATGAGCCAATCCAACGTCTCGGGCTTGCCAATCACCCAGGCCGATGGGCGACTGGTGGGCATCCTCACGCGCCGCGATCTCCGCTTTCAGGAGAATCTTGAAATCCCCATTGCTACGGTTATGACCCATGAAAACCTAGTCACGGTGACGGGGAGTGTAACGCTTGAGGAAGCTGAGAAGATTTTAATGGCAAAAAAGGTAGAGAAGCTTTTGCTGGTTGACGAATCTTTTAGGTTAACGGGCCTTATCACGATTAAAGACGTTGATATGATGCGGCGCTATCCGCAGGCTAGCAAAGATGCGCAGGGTAGGTTGCGAGTTGGTGCGGCTGTTGGGGTGCGCGACTACCAGCGGGCGGCGATGCTGATCGAGAAGGGTGTCGATGTGCTAGTGGTCGATAGTGCCCACGGACATTCGGCCAATGTGATTGAAACGGTTCGCGGAATTAAGAAACAATGGGATATTGATGTGATCGCCGGAAACGTGGCGACGGGCGACGGCTGCCGCGACTTGATTGCCGCCGGGGCGGACGCGGTGAAGGTGGGGATCGGGCCTGGCTCGATCTGCACCACCCGCGTGATCTCCGGTGTCGGCGTGCCGCAGATTACGGCCATCAGCCAGGCGGTGCAAACGGCGCGGGAGGCCAAAATACCAGTGATTGCCGACGGCGGAATTCGCTACTCGGGCGATATCACCAAGGCAATTGCGGCCGGTGCGCACGTCGTAATGATCGGCGGACTATTTGCCGGATTGGAAGAAAGCCCCGGGGCGAGAATCCTTTATCAGGGGCGAACGTTTAAGGTTTATCGCGGCATGGGGTCGTTGGGCGCAATGGTGCAGGGTTCGAGCGAACGCTATCGCCAAAGCGGTGACGGCCGCGCGACGGAGAAGCTCGTGCCCGAAGGCGTCGAGGGCCGGGTTCCCTACAAGGGACACCTGGGGCCGTTTGTATATCAACTTGTCGGCGGGTTGCGGGCCGGTATGGGCTACTGCGGAACCCGAACGATTGAAGAATTGCGCACGGATGCGCGATTTTTGAGAGTCTCATCAGCGAGTGTACGGGAGAGTCATCCACATGACATCGCCATCACGCAGGAAGCACCAAACTACACAACCGAATACTCGGGCGGCGAAACGCTCTAGTGGCCAACCGTGCCACGCGGGCCTTCGGCCTGCGTTGCCGTGCAGCCTAGGTAGCCAGCCAACTTGCGTCACTGTGCAGCGTGATGATGTTGATCGGTCGTCGTATCTGCTGCGATTCGCGGTTCTCTCGGCGGCTTGCTTTTGCATTCTTTTGGCTTGGCCGGCACGGGCCGACGAGGCAACTTCCGCAACGCCGAAGAACCTCTTCGCGCATACCAAGTGGGATGGCCCGGCGGTTGTCTTGACGGAGGATGCCGGGTTGCAATGGAAGGGTGCGTTCCGGTCGCAGCATACGTCCGGCACGAATTTTGTTGCCGACCCAGGCGTGGTGCGGGCAAGCGCCGAAGTCGATTCGCGCGCGAACCGCGTCGTTGCCCTGCCCACGAATCCGGAAATCAAACTGAGCGACGAACCGGCCGCCCCCGCTCCGCCTGAAAAACCATCGGCGAAGCTGCCGGAAGTACGAGAGCCGATACCGCCGGTTAGACCGTTGTCGCCGCCAAGCGGGCCGAGCCGTCCGGCGACAACTCCCAAAGCAAATTCCAACGAGCGTGAGCCGACACCCGAATCTTTCGATTCCGGTTTTGCCGGCGAGTTGGCCACGCAACCGACGTTCGTCGAAAAATGTATTTCACCGCGCGATTTGAAATCGATTCATGCGATCACCGCCAACATTGGCGTGAAAGCCCGCGACTTATCGCCGTTGCGGGGCGTGCCGCCGGAATGTTCGCTGGGCGATGCCTCGTTTCGCGAACGAAACTGGCACGGCCTCACGTTCGCCTGGACGGCTGCCGGCACTTGCAACAAACCGCTTTACTTCGAGGAAGAGCAACTCGAACGTTACGGCCACTGCTGGGGCCCGATCAAGCAGCCGATCATTTCGACCATCACATTCTTCGCGACGGTTCCCTTGCTGCCGTACTACATGGGCGTCTATCCACCCAACGAGTGCATCTACACGCTCGGCTATTACCGCCCCGGCAGTTGTGCGCCGTACTACCTCGATCCCTTCCCCATCAGCGTCCGCGGGGCGATCTATGAAGGGATCGGATTGGGGCTGATTCCGGTGGCGTTATAGAGTTTTGCAGTCCACCGATTGACATCGTGCGGCGCATTATGCAAAATGGGCGGTTAGTTGCTCTTTTCGCCCTAGGTATCCCATTTTGCAAAGGATTCGCCCATGTCCTCTGGAATGTCCGGTCTCGGTAGCCTTGCCCAGTCGGCGCGGCAAAAACAGTTAAAATCGGCGCGCGGCATTCTATTGGGTATTGGAATCCTCACGGTGCTTGCCAACTTGGTGTACATGGCACTCGCCGAGAGTCAGGTCAAGGCGGAGTTGGACAAAGAGGTTCAACAACTTTCGCAAAAGGGCATGGCAGTTGATCGCGCAAAATTGGCCAAGATTCAAAATGACGCCGTAACCATGACTTTGATGATTAACGGAGTTACCTGCGGCTTAGGTGTCGTTTTTATTCTCTTCGGTATATTCGTCAACAAGTACCCCGTACCGATCACAATCGCCGGTCTCGTCCTCTATATTGGTGCGGCGGCCGTTTTTGCCTTCATCAATCCGGAGTCCTTGATACAGGGCATTATCATCAAGGTGATAATCGTCGCTGCGCTGGTCAAGTCGCTTCAAGCAGCACTGGCTTACGAGCGCGAGAAGTCGACGGCGGCGTTCGATGGCGTTCCCGCCGCTTAACCAATTTTCCGATGCACGACGGCAAGGGGCTAAACTGCCTAGATGTGCCTTGAACCACCACCGACTGGACCCTTGGAGCTTTCCGACGACGACGCGCCGATGCGCGAATGTTGGCGGTGCGGTAAGCAAGTCGTTGCAAGCGTGGAAAAATGTCCGTTTTGTGCGGCGGGAAGTACGCGGCGAGCAATAGTCAGCGGCCCACAAATTGCCGCGACCACGGCCGACTCGGCACTGATGCGGTTGTTGGCCGCCTATGTAATCTTTTTGGCGGTCTCGGTGGCCGGCATGCTCTTTATACGTACGGATTCATGGCTCGGTGCCGGTCGCCGAGAGGCGAAACCGAGCGAAATCCTTGTGGCAACACTCGTCCTGGAAGCGATCGATGTCGTCGTGGTACTGGTCGCGATTGCTTGGATTCGAGTTCCCTCCACGGTTCAGCGTCCACGATTCGGCAAACGAGTTGCAGTCTGGGTGGCGTTCCTGCCGGTACTGGCCGCTTTACTGGCATTCAACATCGTGTATCATTGGATTCTGCGCGACATTGCCCAGATCGATATGATCGAGACGAACTTCACAAAAGACGCCCGTTTATTGCCGGGTTGGATCGTTGCCATTTGCGTTCAACCGGCCGTGATTGAAGAGCTTTTTTTTCGTTATGCGGCCTTGGGTGCATTGCGGACGGTGACCGGCGTCCATGCGGCGGTGATCCTCAGTGCCGTCATGTTTGGCATGATTCATTTGGCGGTGCCCTTGAGCATACCGATGCTCATCGTGCTGGGTATCGGCCTGGGCTATGCGCGAATCGCCAGCGGCGGAATGGTGCTGCCGATGGTCTTGCACTTTCTCCACAACGCCGCGATTCTCGTTTTGGAAAGGGCCTTATCATAGACCGTATTCGGCAAATTGAAATTATTTCAAAGCCCCCATTTCCTTGGATGACGCTTTTATGGGCGTCGTTGGCGATTGTTTTTCTGCTGGCCGGCGCGTGGCAGAACAATATCCATCTCTGCCTCGCCGCCGCACCGTTCATCGCAATTACTTTGGGGTTGGCCCTCTCCCGCCCGCCGCAGATTGCCGGCCATCTCGATGAAGGCGGCCTAGTCCTCACCCATCCCCCCATCGCGATACCGTACGACTCGATTGAATCGGTCGCGATGAAAGGCAAGATACAAGATGTGAACGGCACGTTGCAGAGCGGCCCCATCTGCGTGTCGCATCGTGCCGGGACGCTGCTCATCCCGCCGCAACTCAATATGCCGGTAAACGACCTTTACCGATACCTACTCGTACAATCCGAAATGAGCGGATCGCGCGAAGTTCCCGACCGCCTGCGAGAATTCTATGCGAAGGAGGTCGAATCGTTTGGAGTAGATCGCGTC
>JANXOJ010000062.1 GCA_025353625.1 Planctomycetota bacterium
GTCGACGTTTCGCTCGACGGCGGCACGACCTGGACCACGCAGACTGCGGGAATAGCCACGGGATCGACCAGTTATACCGACAGTAAGGCTCCCGACATGGTGGGCGCGGTGTACCGCGTCCGTGCGGTCTACGGGGCAAACTCCTCCGCGCCGACGAACAGCGTGACGTTGAACACGACCGTCGTCAAGGCCCCATCGGGCATCACCGCCAAGCTGAACTCCAACGGCAGGGCAATCGATCTCGCTTGGACGATGAACACCTGGCCCAGGTTCGGCGCAAGCGGCACGACGCTATCCATCGAGCGATCGACCGATGGTACGACTTGGACAGTGATCGGCTCGGTCGCCTATTCGGCTTCAAACTACAGCAGTCCAACCTATACCGATTCCACGACTGCGGAAGGCAAGACCTACTACTACCGCATTCGCAACTACGACGTATCGGCAACGCCGTCGACCTATTCGGCGTACGCCACCGCTGCGGCCGTCACGGTGCCGCCGACCGCGCCGACGCACGTGGACGTGTTCTTTTCACCGCTGCCGACGCTCACGGCCCGCGTGTTATGGGTCAACAATTCGACGAGTGACACCGCCTATGAGGCTGACCGGAGCGCCGACGGCGGTACAACGTGGACGACGCTTACGAATACGCTGCCCGCCAACAGCACGAGTTACACGGACTCGACGGTGACGAGCGGCCAGACCTACGAATACCGCGTGGCAGCATTGTCCAACGGACTGGCATCCGCTTCGGTGGCGACGCTTTCTGAGACCGCTTCGGCCCTGCCGTCGCCCTATGCGCACGGCGACATTGGCGACTCCGGCACGGTGGGCCTTGCAGGTTCCGCAAGTTACAATTCCTCGACCAGCACGTATACGCTCAGCGGGGCGGGGGCCGACATTTGGAACACGGCCGATGGCTTCCAGTTCTCCTATACGACGCTGACGGGCGACGGCAGCTACGTGGCCCAGGTGACGTCGATGGCGAACTTCGCGGCCTATGGCAAGGCCGGGATCATATTGCGCGGCTCGCTGGACCCCAGTTCCGCTTTCATCGACGATTTTTGGAGCCAACAAGGGGCGGCCGCAACCGAATACCGCACGGCCTACAACGCCTCGGCCGCCGGGCCCCCTTATCACTACGCAACGTATACGAGCCTGTGGCTGAAACTGACCCGCAGCGGGAACCTCGTCACCGCTTATTATGGAACCAACGGCACAACATGGTCGACGGCCGGCAGCGTCACGTTCGCCTCGGGAGTCCTGGGAACGACCGTCTACGTGGGCATGATTACCTGTGCGCACAGCAGCAGCCAGTCGGCGACCGCCACGATCACGAACGCCGCGTTGACGGGCACGGGCAACCAGGCTCCCACCGTGGCGACGGCGGCTGCGGCCAGCCCGTCGCCCGCGACGGGAGCTACTGCGAACTTGAGCGTTCTCGGGGCCGATGACGGCGGTGAAGGGAACCTGATTTACTCCTGGGCGACAAGCGGCTCGCCACCGGCCCCGGTGGTCTTCAGCAGCAACGGGCAGAACGGCAGCAAGAACACCGTCGCCACGTTCAACACGGCCGGAAGTTACAGCTTCGTGGTCACGATCACCGATCAGTTCGGGCTTTTGACGACCAGCACCGTCAACTTGACGGTGAACCAGACAGTGATCAGCATGGTCGTCAGCCCCGGCGGCGCAACGCTTGCTCCCAACAGCCAGAAGCAGTTCTCAGTCACAGCCTACGATCAGTTCGGCACGTTGGTTTCGAACCCGCCGGGCATCGCTTGGTCCAACTCCAACAGCAATCTCGGCTCCATCAACACCGCGACGGGCCTGTACTCTGCCGGCGCCTTGCAGGGCAACACCACGGTCACCGCCGCCAGCGGCCCGGTGATCGCTTCTTCCACGGTGAACGTGACGACTCTGCCCGCACCGTTGGCTTGGTATTCGATGGATGCCGCGTCTGGTCCGACCTTGACCGACTCCTCGGGGCAAGCCTACAACGGGGCCGCCACCGGTAGCTACAGTTGGGCGACCGGCGAGGCCAGCAACGCGCTGACGCTTAGCGGTGGTTACGCCACGCTGCCCAGCACGTTCGCCGCGCCGCTCCAATCGACCACCAACTTCGCGATCAGCGGCTGGGTCAACCTGACTAGCATCAATCACTGGGCTCGCCTGTTTGACTTCGGCACGGGAACCAACGTCTACATGTTTTTGGCCCCCGCCGATGGCAACGGCTATGTCCGCTTTGCGATCACGACGGGCGGCGGTGGCGGCGAGAAGCAATTGACGACGACGACCGCGCTGGCAACCAACACCTGGACGTTTTTGGCCGTCACGCTCTCCGGCACGACCGGCAAGCTCTACATCAACGGCGCTGTGGCGGCAACCAACAGTGCGATGACGCTCAATCCCAGCAGCCTCGGCAACACTACGCAGGATTACCTCGGCAAGTCGCAGTTCAGCTCCGATCCGACACTTCAAGGGAGCATCGACGACGTGCGGATTTACAACGCCGGTCTGTCGGGAACGCAAGTTGCTCAGCTTTACGACTCTTACTTCCCCCCCACGATTTCGACGGCGGCGGCAAACCCGGCAACGGTCACGGCCACGACTTCGGCGCTTTCGGTGCAAGGTACGTCGAGCGTCAATCTGCCGCTGACCTACACTTGGGCAGCGATCGGTACTCCGCCCGCGCCCGTGACGTTCAGCGTGAATGGCTCGAACGCCGCCAAGAGCACGACCGCCACCTTCACCAAGGCCGGCACGTACACACTGGGCGTGACGACTGCCGATACCTATGGACAGTTCGCAACCAGCACCGTCACGTTGAACGTCCAACAGACGTTGACCAGTCTTGCCGTTTCGCCCTCGTCTGCCGACATCACCGGCGGCAGCAGCCAGCAATTTGCGGCGACGGCCAACGACCAGTTCAACCAACCGATGTTGAGTCAGCCTCCGGTGACCTGGACGCTGGTTTCCGGACAGGGACGCGCGACCAGCGGCGGTCTCTACACGCCGCCCTTCGCGAGCGGCTCGGCGACCGTGCAGGCGAGCGCCGGCAGCCTCGTCAAAACGGCGGCCGTGAGCTACAACACTCAGGCCCAGTGGAATGCCGCGGCAAGCAGTTCGTGGAACGGCGCTAGTTGGAAGGATGTATTGACCAGCGCCATCATCGCCGCACCAGGCACGCGGGGCATTCTAGGAGATATGCTGACTTTCACGTCGGCTCTAGGGCCGATTGCCCGGCTTGACGGGGCCAATCCCACGCTGGCCGCTATTACCTTCAATAATGTCGCAACCAGCTATACCATTGCCCAAGGCTCAGGCGGCAGCCTCACTCTGCAAGGCAGCGGCGGCGCCACGGTTTCCGTCTTGGCGGGCAGCCATGCGATCAGTGCGCCCATGCACCTTGCCAGCAACACGACGTTCAATGCGGCCGCCGCAAGCACCCTGACGATGAGCGGTCCGATCGACGGCAGTGGCAGCCTGACGAAGACGGGCGGCGGTACGTTCGTGCTCGACTTAGCGAATTCAGCAAATTCCTTTCGGGGCGGGCTGATCGTTCAGGCGGGTACGGTGCGAGTCAATGCCGTCAATGCGATCCCCAATGGCAGCAGCGTGTCCATTGGCGCCGGCGGCAGCCTGATAATCGGCGCCGGGAACTCCTCTTCCCCTCCGTCGATTGCGGCAGCGAGTAGCGTTTCGGCAGTTCTTCCGGCTAGTGCCGCTTCAAACCCCGTCGTGGCACAGGCCCCCGCGCCTTCCGCCGCATCTCAGCCTGACATACACTATGGCATCGGCGACTCTGCCGGCTCGCAATCCGGCGATTCCCGTTTCCCGAAGGCCGCTGGACTGCCCGTGGGTATCTTCGGGCCGGCGCCCGCCGCGGTAGCACGTGTTTTTGCAGCATTGCCCCCAGGATGGCGTTGGACCCGAACTTTTTAATCAAACGATCCTTTTTGGAGAGCTCACATGATGGCTCGATCGAAGCGTTCCCTCCCTGCTCTCTTGAACGGCTTGATTGTCCTCAGCACGGTCATTCCTGCTGCTGATGGCCTTGCTCAACCGGGGAAGCGGGAGTTTGGCAGTCCCATTGTGCTCAACCCGGACGACGTTGCGGCGTTTCCTGATCCGCCTGCCGGAATTGTTGCCAAGCGTGACGACATTCCTCGCGGGCGATTGGAAATGATCGAGTACGATTCGAAGACCGTGGGCACCAAGCGTAAAATGCAGGTCTACACGCCGCCCGGTTACTCGAAAGAGAAGAAGTACCCGGTGCTCTACCTGCTGCACGGCATCGGCGGCGACGAGACGGAGTGGCAGCGATTCGCCACTCCCAACGTGCTGCTCGACAACCTGTTGGCCGACGGCAAGGTCGTGCCGATGATCGTGGTCATGCCCAACGGCCGCGCGCAAAAGAACGACCGTGCCCAAGGGAACGTCTATAGCACTGCGCCGGCGTTCGCGGCATTCGAGCAGGATCTGCTGAAGGATGTGATCCCCACGATCGAAGCCCGCTACTCGGTGCAGGCGGACCGCGAGCATCGGGCGCTGGCGGGGCTTTCGATGGGCGGCGGCCAGTCACTGAACTTTGGGCTGGGGCATCTCGAAACGTTTGCCTGGGTCGGCGGCTTCTCCGCCGCGCCCAACACCAGGCCCGCCAAGGAGCTCGTGCCCGACCCAGCCGCCGCCAAGGCCAAGCTCAAGTTGCTCTGGCTCTCCTGCGGCAACAAGGACGGCTTGATCCGCATCAGCCAAGGAGTGCATACCTACCTCAAAGAGAAGGACGTCCCGCACATCTGGCATGTCGACGGCAACGCCCACGATCCTACCCATTGGAAGAACAGTCTATATTATTTTTCGCAACGGATATTTCATTGAGGACAACCAACGATGTCTACCCCTCCCCAAGGTCACTTCCGGCTTCTGCTTGTCGTCCTTATCATCAACGTCCTTGCTTGCGCGGATGCTGGTGCGGAAGACAACATTTCTCCGCCCGCCGCGGCTCCCAACGGTCCGAGCATTAAGGACGCGTATAAAGACCTTTTCCTGATCGGCATGGCCGGAGAAATTCCCCGCAACTACTCCGACCGGGAACTGGGACTGGTCCAAGACAATTTCAATGTCGTCACACCGGAAAACTGCATGAAGCCGGCGAACATCCATCCCAGTGCCGACACATGGCGATTCGAGCGAGCCGACGCCCTGGTCAATTGGTGCGAGGGCAAGCATATTGCCGTCCACGGGCACACGCTCGTATGGCATGCCCAGACCAACGACTGGTTCTTCCGCGATGGCGACATGGCCGCTGTCACCCAACGCCTGAAGGACCACATCCGCACGCTGGTAGGCCGCTATAAGGGAAAGGTACTGAGTTGGGACGTCGTCAATGAGGCGATCAATGACTTCGGCAACGCCGAGACGGAGAACCTCAGAAATTCCTCCTGGTTGCGAGCCCTAGGGCCGGAGTTTCTGACGCTTGCGTTCAAGTTCGCCCATGAAGCCGATCCGGATGCCAAGCTGTATTACAACGACTACGGTATCGAGGCCGGTCCCAAGCACGCGAGTTCGCTGCTGCTTCTAAAACGCTTGCTCAAAGAGAGTGCGCCCGTCCACGGAGTAGGAATCCAAGGGCACTGGACGACCAGCCGTATCCCGTATGCCGCCCTGGACAAGGCGATCGCCGATTATGCTTCGCTGGGGCTGAAGGTCAGCATCACGGAACTGGACGTGACGATCGGTGGTGAGTCGGGAGGCCAGTTCGGCTTTGGGCGCCGGAGATTCGGCGGTCCACCGCCCGAGCCGCCCAAGCCGCAGGATCTCAAAGCCCAGGCCGATGCTTATGCACGGCTATTCTCGATTCTTATCAAGCACAAGAACGACCTGGAACGAGTGACCTTCTGGGGGCTCAGCGACCGCCGCACCTGGCGCTATGGCCAGCATCCTTTGATCTTTGACTCCGACAACCAGCGAAAGCCGGCCTATGCGGCAATCGTTGCAGCAATACTTCCTTCCAATCCCAACCCGGTTCTACCAAAATGATCATCATGAAAACTGCAGTTTTAGGAATCGTGTTTCTTGTTTGTCTTCCGGCCATGGCCCAGACGCCTGTCGACGACTTCAAGCCGTCTTCGCTCAATCAGCCCGGCAAGCAGTATCCCCAGGTCAACTCGGAACGGCGCGTCCGCGCCCGTGTTGTGGCACCGCAGGCCCAGGGCGTGATCCTCGAATTTTTGGGGGGCGCCAAGTATCCGCTGTCCAAGGGCGAAGACGGTGCCTGGGTCGGCGTCACGCGGCCTCAGGATGAAGGTTTTCACTATTACCAACTCGCGATCGATGGCGCGGGCGTCCCGGACCCCGGCAGCTTGTATTTCTACGGTGGCAGCCGCTGGGGCAGCGGGCTCGAAGTTCCCGCACAGGACCAGGACTTCTACGCCGTCAAGGACGTGCCTCATGGCCAACTACGACAGAACCTCTACTATTCGAAGAATGCCAAGGCCAATCTCCGCTGCTTCGTCTACACTCCCCCCGATTATGAAAGGGATCCGTCCAAGCGTTATCCGGTATTGTATCTGCAACACGGCGGCGGCGAAGACGACACGGGCTGGGGCAATCAAGGTCGCGCCGGGTTGATCATGGACAATCTGATCGCCGAGGGCAAGGCCCGGCCCTTCATCATCGTGATGGCCAACAGCTATGTTCCCGGCGCTGCCAGTCCCAATCGCGGACCGGCTCCCGCGGCCCAGCCGAGCGCGGCGGGCGGCCCCGGCAGACGGTCCTTCAACTTCAGCGCCTTTGAGCGGGGCCTCATCGACGATCTGATTCCCTTCGTGGATGCCACCTACCACACCCTTGCCGATCAACCGCATCGCGCCATGGCCGGCCTCTCCATGGGCGGCATGCAGACCCGCACAATCACCCGAGCCAACCTCGATAAGTTTTCCCATATCGGCATCTTCAGCGGCGGCAGCATCGCCCCGGCGGACATCACCGATATGGCCGCCTTCAAGGAGAAGGTCAAGGTTGTGTTCGTCAGCTATGGCAGCCGCGAGAATGGCGCTGCCGGCAAGGCCAATGTCGAGTCGCTGCAACAAGCGGGCATCAAGAGCGTCTTCTACGAATCGCCCAATACGGGCCACGAATGGCAGACCTGGCGGCGAAGCCTGCATGAATTCGCACCGCTGCTGTTCCAAGACCAACTCCTTCCAGTCGCAGTTGCACAGAAACCGGCCGGGACCACAGCGGCAGCACCCGCTCCGGCGAATACTTTAGCGCCGGCAACACCGGCCGCTGCAAAAGCAAGCGGCTTTATCCGCATCAAGGCCGGCTCCTCCACTCCCTTTACCGACTCCAAGGGCAACGTGTGGAAGGCCGAGGAGGGATTCGAGGGCGGCAACACCATCGAGCGTCCGGACCTTGACATTGCCAACACGAAAGAGCCCGGACTCTACCGTTCGGAGCATTACTCGATGGATTCCTTTTCGTGCGAAGTGCCCAACGGCAAGTACATTGCCAATCTGCACTTCGCCGAGACCTTCGACGGCATCACGGGCGAGGGCCAGCGGGTGTTCTCCTTCACCGTCCAAGGCCACGCGTTCAAGGATTTCGACGTTTGGAAGAAGGCCGGCGGAGCGAATCGCGCCTATGTGGTGACGGCGCCGGTGGAGGTCACCGACGGGAAGTTCAAGGTCACCTTCATCAGCAACATCGAGAACCCACAGATCAACGCGATTGAAATCATTCCGCAAGCCGCCGCCGGGGCAAGCGGCGCAACGCCCGCTCCGGGACAAACTGCACCATCGAATCCTGGGGCGACCGGTGCGCGTCCTGGGCGCGGAGGCCGCGGCGATCGTGGATTCGGTGGACCGATTGAACTCGGTCCCGACGACAAGCCCGCCTTCGCCGATCCACCCGCCGGGTTCAATGCCCGCCGGGCCGATATCCCTCACGGCGAGTTGACGGTCGTTCCGTATGACTCCAAGACGCTCGGCACGCGTCGGCAGGTGCGCGTCTACACGCCACCCGGCTATTCGGCCGACCATAAGTACCCGGTGCTCTTTCTGCTGCACGGCATCGGCGGCAACGACCGCGAATGGACGCGCGCGTGCCACGCGGATAACGTCATCGATAACCTGCTGGCCGACGGCAAGATTCAACCGATGATCGTCGTCTTCCCCAACGGCAATGCCAGTGTAACGGCCGACGGCTCGGGCGCATCGCCTGGGGCGGCAGCAGGCGTGCGGGGCGGCGCCGGGTTTGGCACTTGGGGAACATCCTTTGAGAACGACTTGCTCAAAGAGATCATCCCCTGCATCGAGTCTCACTATTCCGTATATACCGACCGCGAGCATCGCGCCTTGGCCGGTCTTTCGATGGGTGGCGGCCAGACTTTGAACATCGGCCTGGCTCGCGTTGACACGTTTGCCTGGGTCGGTGGATTCTCCTCGGCCCCGAACACCAAACCGCCGGCCGATCTCGTGCCCGATCCAGCAGTGCCAAAGCAACTGAAACTGCTCTGGCTTGCTTGCGGCAACAAGGACGGTCTGATCCGCATCAGTCAGGGCGTCCACGCCTATCTCAAAGCGAAAAGCGTGCCGCACGTCTGGCACGTCGATTCAAACGCTCACGACGACACCGAATGGGCCAACAATCTGTGCCTTTTCGCCCAGAACATTTTCAATCAGAGCAAGCAGCCTTGATTGCTTTCTTTCAACCTTCGTTTGCACGCATCCAATTTATTTGAGGAGAATCCCATGAAAGCCCCACATAACTGCAGATTCCGTAAACTTCTTACCATTGCCTGCGCGGCGATCATGCCGTTGGCATTGAGCCTTTTTGTGATCGCGGCCGCGCGATCGCAAGCCGCGGAACAGCCCTCCACACCGCCGCCCGGCTTCGACGCCGTCCGCGCGGGGATCGAAAAGGGAAAGCTTGAAAAGGTCGAGTACGACTCGCAGGCAGTTGGTGCGAAGCGCTGGATGGAGGTGTACACTCCGCCCGGCTACTCCAAGGACAAGAAGTATCCCGTGCTGTACCTGCTGCATGGCATTGGCGGCAATGAGAATCGGGAATGGACCAGGCAGGGTGTGGCGAATGTCATCCTCGATAATCTGAATGCCGAGAAGAAGATCGCGCCCGCGATCGTCGTGTTTCCTAACGGCAATGCCACGGCCGGCACGGGGCGTGGCGGCGCGGGTGGTGCTCCAGGCGGCGCCAATGCTTCGCCGGGCGGAGCGGCGCCCGGTCGCGGCGCTCCCGCCGGCATGCGTGGTGGGTTGGGGGGCTGGGGAACGCCCTTCGAGAACGATCTGCTCAAGGACATCATTCCCTACATCGAGTCGCACTATTCCGTGTACACCGACGGCGAACGCCGCGCTCTGGCCGGCCTCTCCATGGGCGGCATGCAGACCCGACGGATATCCCAGGCCAACCTCGACAAGTTCTCCCATATCGGCATCTTCAGCGGCGGCACGCTCAGCCCGCAGGATATCACCGACATGGGCGCCTTTAAGCTGAAAGTCAAGGTCGTGTTCATGAGTTTCGGCAGCCGCGAGGGCGGCGCTGCCCGTCTCAAGCCTGCCTCCGACGCACTGCAACAGGCGGGAGTCAAGAGTGTCTACTACGTCTCGCAGGACTCGGCACACGATTTCACTACCTGGAAACGCAGCCTGTACTTGTTCGCACCGCTGTTGTTCCAAGACCAGGCCCTTCCGACTGCGTCGGCGCAGAAACCGGTTGAACCAAACGCGGCAACACCCTCGCCGGCTGCGAAGGCCCTCGTCGCCGACGTCACCGGCACTTGGACATCCGAATTCGACTCACAGATCGGCCGCCAGAAATACACCTTCACGTTCAAGCAGGACGGCGCGAAGCTAACCGGGAAAGCGAACTCGGAGGTCGGCGACCGGAAGCGCGAAGCCGAACTGAAAGGCGGCAAAGTGGATGGGGAGTCGATTTCGTTCGACGAGATGCTGAGTATCCAGGACCGAGAGATTCGAATCACCTACACCGGCAAGCTCTCGATCGCCGGCAACGAAATCAAGCTCACGCGCGAGGTCGGCGAGATTGCCAAGACGGAAATCGTCGCCAAGCGCGAGCAGACCGTACCCGCCGCTGGTGCGCCCGCAGCGAAGGCAATCCGCATCAAAGCCGGGAAATCCGAGTCGGTCAAAGACGCGGACGGCAACGTCTGGCTCGCCGACCAGGGCTTCGAGGGTGGTCAGACCATCGAAAGGCCCGACGTCCAGATTTCCAACACGAAGAGTCCCGACCTCTACCGTTCGGAGCATTACTCGATGGATTCCTTTTCGTGCGACGTGCCCAACGGCAAGTACATTGCCAATCTGCACTTCGCCGAAACCTTCGACGGCATCACGGGCGAGGGCCAGCGGGTGTTCTCCTTCACCGTTCAAGGCCACGAGTTCAAGGACTTCGACGTTTGGAAGAAGGCCGGCGGAGCGAATCGCGCCTATGTCGTGACGGTGCCGGTGGAGGTCACCGACGGGAAGTTCAAGATCACCTTCATCAGCAACATCGAAAACCCGCAAATCAATGCTATTGAAATCATTCCCAAGACCGGCTCCCAACCAGGCGCAGCAACGCCCGTGCCGACGGCGCCACGTCCTTCCGCGCCTGCGACCGAGCCAGCGGCCCCCCAAGCGACGCCCGTTCTGCAAATCAATGCAGGCAAAGTCACCGGCACCGTCAGCCCCATGCTGTATGGGCTGATGACCGAGGAGATTAACTTCTCCTACGAGGGCGGAATCTACGGAGAACTGCTTCGTAATCGCACATTCAAGGCCAGCCGGCAAAACCCGATCTTCTGGAGTGCCGTCGGCAACACAACGCTTGCACTCGACGCAAACCAGCCACTTAACACCGCATTGAACGTGAGTTTGAAACTCGACGCGAGTAAGGCGTCGGACGCTTCTCCGGTAGGTATCGCCAACGGCGGCTACTGGGGAATTCCAGTTCGCCCGAATACAACCTACCGCGCCTCGTTCTTTGCCCGCGGCGAGAAATCGTTTGGGCCGCTGACGCTTTCGCTGGAAAGCGCCGACGGCAAAACCGTCTTCGCCAGCGCGGCACTTTCAACGATCTCTGGTGAGTGGAAACAGTATGAAACCACCTTGAAAACCGGAGATGTACAGCCTTCAAAGGCGAACCGCTTCACCCTTACGACCACCAAGCCTGGCACGGTTTGGCTGCAAAACGTTTCGCTCTTTCCGCCGACCTATAACAATCGCCCGAACGGCACGCGGCCGGACATCATGCAACTGCTCGCGGACATGAAGCCGAAATTCTTGCGCTTTCCTGGTGGCAATTATGTTGAAGGCGGCAGCATGGCCGATCGCTTCAACTGGAAAGAGACCATCGGCGAAGTCTCGCAGCGCCCTGGCCACCGCAGTTGTTGGGGTTATTGGTCGACCGACGGTTTCGGCCTTCTCGAGTTCTTGGACTGGTGCGAGGATCTGAAGATGGAGCCGGTGCTCGCCGTTTTTGCTGGCTACACGTTGGACAAGAAGTATGTCGAGCCGGGCCCCGCGCTCGAACCCTACGTGCAAGAGGCATTGGGGGAGATCGAATACGTCACCGGCGATGCAAGCACCAAGTGGGGCGCTCAGCGCGCAAAGGATGGGCATCCCGCGCCGTTCAAGCTGACCTACGTTGAAATCGGCAATGAAGACTGGTTCGACCGCAGCGGAAGTTACGAGAAACGCTTCGCACAGTTCTACGACGCCATTAAGGCCAAGTATCCCAAACTGCAAGTCATTTCCACGATGGGGAACGAGCATCCAACGCAGGTCGTCAAAAGCCGCGAGCCGGACCTGGTCGACGAGCATTATTACCGTTCGCAAGAAGACATGCAGGCCCACGCGCTCGACTACGACAAATACTCGCGCACAAACAAGATCAAGATATTCTGTGGCGAATGGGCCACGCGCGTTGGCTCGCCCACGCCCAACATGGCTGGTGCGCTGGGCGACTCGGCATGGATGACCGGCATGGAACGTAATTCCGACATCGTGTTGATTTCTTGCTATGCTCCGCTGTTCGTGAACGTCAGTCAGCTCGGGGGGCAGAACCGTTCCATGCAATGGAGCTCGGATCTGATTGGCTACGACGCGCTGACGAGCTACGGCTCGCCTTCGTATTATGCCCAGAAGATGTTCAGCACAATGCACGGCGATGAGATTCTCGCCACCGATTCGCAAAACATTCCGGTCCGCACATCGCAGCAACGACGAGCTCGCGGCGGAACTGCTTCACCCCGACAACTGCGCGAAGTCTTTTTTGATGCCACACGCGACAGCAAGAGCGGGATCATCTATTTGAAGGTGGTGAACGCCGCTGGGTCTGCGAAGCAGATCAATATCGAGATCGGCGGCGCAGCGAAGGTCGAACCCGAAGGCGAAGCGATAACTTTGGTGGCCGGCAACCCGAACGACACGAATTCACTCGAACAGCCGCAGAAGATTGTTCCGCACACCGCGAAAGTCGATCAACTGAGCGCGAGTTTCACTCGCGAGTTTCCGCCTTATTCCATCACGGTCTTGAAACTGAAGACAGAACGGAGCAATTGATGCGCATCTGCATCGCCATCACCGCGCTTGTCTCGGCAGCATTCACACTCGTGCTTGCTGCTGGGCCGAGCCTTGCTCCGGCAGCCTCATGGACACCGAGTTCTGCTTAGCCGCACTGGAGCGGGCTCTGCTGCCAGCACGGCCGCGGATCTTCAACACGGACCAGGGGAGCCAATTCACGAGCGATTCGTTTACGGCCCGGCTCAAAGAGTCCGAGGTGCGGATCGGCATGGATGGTAAAGGGAGGGCGTTCGACAACATCATGATCGAGCGTCTGTGGCGGAGCGTGAAGTACGAAGAGGTCTACACGAAGGATTACGTGAGCGTGGCGGAGTGCCGCCGATCGCTGGCGGCGTACTTTGAGTTCTACAATCGGGAGCGTCGGCATCAAAGCCTGGAGTGTCGTACGCCGTGGGAAATAGACCAG
>JANXOJ010000089.1 GCA_025353625.1 Planctomycetota bacterium
TCACATCGCCTTGAGCCCAAAACGCCACCGCAAGCGATACGCACATGAGCACGATCAGCGGCAGCTTTTCCAATATCAGCCAGCGAAACTTGCCCCTTCGTGCCGCGTCGTCCATGCGTCTCAACGGCCAATAATCGAGCAGCAATAAAACGCCGGGCAGCGTCGCCACCATCGCCTTCGACATCAGCCCCAGGGCGAACAACAGAGCCACCAGCGCATATCGGAAAATCGAGAAGGGCCGCGTCGCATATCGCACGTAAGCGGAAAGCGCAAGCACAAAGAACAGCCCGCTAAGCAGGCCCTTTCGTTCCGAGACCCAGGCCACCGATTCGACGCGCAGGGGGTGAAGGGAGAAGAGTGCCGCCATGAACGCGCTGGGCCAAAGCTGCCCGGTGAGGCGATGCAGGAGGAGAAAGAGCCCGATCGCCGTCGATGCGTGAATGAGCACGTTGGTGAGGTGATGCCCCCAAGGCTTCAGTCCGTAAACTTGGCAATCGAGCATGTGCGAAATCCAGGTTAGCGGATGCCAATGTCCGTGATGCCGATGCGTGGCCACCCAAGTCATTTCCGCAGACTTCAGTCCCTCGGTCACATGGGGATTCTGCTGAATATAGTCCTCGTCGTCGTAAACGAACTCGTGCCGCAGCGATTGCACGAAAACGAGGGCCACCGCCGCCGACAAGAGCAGGCAGACCGCGAGCATTACGCCCCGATTTGCGCGCTGTGACGGTTGGCTGGAGGAGTCGATGTGCATGGCAGGCAGCGAGTAGGCAAAACGCGAGGAACCGCCGCGATTGTAGCGGGAATGCCGAGCTGCGTCAAAAGCGTCGGCCCCGTTTTCCTCCCCCATTCTTGCCACCCGAGCCCCCTTTTGGTAGACTACACGAACATAAGAAACGTTCTTGGATGCAGATCGATCCAAGGTTTCAGAAACTTTGAGCCCTGCCCACCATGACTGAGCCTGTCGCGCCGGACACCTTCGATCCGTATCACAAATGGCTTGGCATTTCGCCCAAGGACCAGCCGCCGAACCACTATAAGCTGCTGGCGATCGATCGATTCGAGCCCGACGTCGATGTGATTGCCAGCGCGGCCGACAAGCAGATGACGCACATCCGCTCGTACCAAGTCGGCAAGCATTCGCAGCTATCGCAGAAGATACTCAACGAAATCTCGAAAGCGCGAATCTGTTTGCTCAGTGCCGACAAGAAAACCGAATACGATTCGTACCTGCGGCAGAAAATGGCTGCCGCCGCGTCGGCTTCCGGGGTTCGCCTCATAACGGCCCAAGCGGTGCCGGACGAATCGGACGGTTCGCAGGTTGACCTTTTTTCCGTACTGGGCGATGCGGCCACATCCGTGCGCCACAGCCAAATTGGGTCGCGTTCCTCGCCCTCACTCCGCGCAGCCGTTCAGCCGCCACCGATTAAGAAGCCGAAGGCCATCTTGCTTCCGCTGATCCTACTGGGATCGATGGCGTCGATCTGCGTGGGAGCGTTCGTCTACGTCATGATGCAGCCCAGCGGCAGTCACCTTGCACAGACCGCGCCGGAGGAACCTGCAAAGGGATCCGTTTCGCCACCGCTCGATACGCCAAAACCCGAGCCAAAACTCAAGCCACCGGAAAAGGAGACGCAAAGCCCTCTTGCGAAGCCGCCGAGCGATGTCGTACCGACGCCGATGCCGACTCCAATCCCAAAGCCCCAGCCGAAACCACCCGTGCCTAAGCCGGTATCTAAGCCACTGCCGCCTACTCCCAAACCGGTCATCGAAGAACCTACTCCCGCACCAAAGCCGGTTGAAGTTGCCGAGCCCAAATCGCCGGAAGAATTGGAGAAACTTTTGGCCGATGCGACGACGCCGGACGATTTCCTAACGACCGGTAACCAAGCATTGCTCGCGGCCACCGCAGCCGTCCACGAAAACCAACCGGAAAAGGCCAAGCCGTTGATCCTCATCGCATTGACCGCCGCGCGAAAAGCCCGCGACCCCGAGCTGTCCCGCCGGGCGACCCTAGCCCGAATCAATCCCAACTCGTTGAAAGAGACTGAAATGGAACCATAAACGACAAAAGTCAATCCGGCGGAGGAAATTGCGGGATTTACGGCAATTTTTCCTTGCTCGCGCGTCGGGCGCGTAGGACGAATGCGGTCTTTTCAGAAAAATCCCGTTACTTTACGCTCCTTCCGTGTTGCCAAGCAGGGGCATCTCGCGGTAAGCTACACGCTTGAAAAAACGATCTTATTCTTGCTGAGCTTGCCAACCGACGACGGTTGCCGTAGTTAAAAGGAGTTTGGGTGTGTTTGTTGCTGCGAGTTCTCGATGTTTTGCCGATCTGCCTTTTAGTGCGGCCTTGCAAAAGCTGGTCGATCTGGAATATACCTGCGTGGAGATTATGTTGCACGAGACCGATGGGCACATGAAGCCTTCGGAAATCGCCGCCGATCTCGACGCGGCCGTGCGGCAATGTCGCCAGACGCACCGCCTTACGGCCGTCGCCTTCAGTGTCGATATCGACCTGCCGGACTCCGAACGTGCCTACTACGAACATTTTGCCGCGTGCTGCAAGCTCGCCAAGGCCACCAAGATTGTGACCGTCACCGTTCGTTCCGCGGAGCTGGGCACGCCTTATAACGCGGAGATCGAACGATTGCGGGCGATGGTCGCTTTGGCTTCGCTGGAAGGAGTTCGCATCGGCCTGCTCACGGAAACGGGCCGCATGACGCAAGACCCGGACACCGCCGTGGTGCTGTGCGAAACCGTCAAAGGGCTGGGCATCACGCTCGACCCGAGCTACTATGTCTGCGGCCCGCACCGCAATGGAAACTACGATCAAGTTCTGCCGTACGTCTATCACGTCCGCTTGCGCGATACGAGCAAGGATGAATTGCAAGTCCGCGTCGGCCAGGGCTTGATCGAATATGGCCGGCTCATCAGCCAACTCGCACGCGTTAAATACGATCGGGCCTTGACGGTCGATATGATGTCGGTCGAGGGCGTGGACCAATTCGCCGAGATGCGGAAGATGCGTTTGCTGCTGGAGAGTTTGCTGTAGGAGTACGGCTTGGCACGGCAGAATAGTGAAATGAGCGTGCCGACTCGGATGGACCGGGATTACCAGCCAATTTGTAGCAACGCCACACGAACTTTTGGCTTTGACGAAGCCCTAGGGGAACTAAGACCTCAATGGAACGTCAAGCCATCCCGTTTTTTCATTCTTTCGCGTCCTTCGTGCCTTTCGTGGTTCATAATCTTTCCACGTAATTTTCTACGGAACGCACGGCAACCTCGGGCGGTGAGTTTCGTCATGGATTTTTGTTGAACCACGAAAAACACGAAATTGAAAGATAGTGAAACCGAGACCTCAATTAAACGGCAAGCCATCTCATTTTTCCATTCTTTCGCGTCCTTCGTGCCTTTCGTGGTTATTGTCCTGGTTCTTTGTCGAGCTTAGTTTTCAGGCGGGCCGATTCGGATAGACCAAGATTACCAACCAGCACTAGCATAAATCAGAATCGTTGCTAAACTCAAGCGGTTATCTACAAATTCGCGCAACGAGTGCAACGATGAAAGTCGATGTCGTCATCATCGGTGGAGGTGCTTCCGGGCTGTGGTTGCTCGACGAGTTGTCGCGGCTGGGATATGCCGTTCTATTGCTCGAGGCATTTGAGCTTGGAAAGGGCCAAACGGTGGCGTCGCAAGGCATCATTCATGGCGGGCTGAAGTACATGCTAGGCGGCCTGCCGACGCGATCGGCCCGTGAAATCCGCAATATGCCGAGCCTCTGGCGAGACTGCCTCCGGGGCGTCGGATCGCCCGATCTGAGGAACACGCGAGTCCGCGCGCAATACTGTCATTTGTGGCGAACGGGTGCTGCTCAATCTCGGTTTGGGATGTGGGCCGCATCCTTATTCCTTCGCACTCCGCCGAAGACGCTTCGCACGGAAGATCGCCCGGCACCGTTGGCGAACTGCCCTGGCGTGGTCGCTCGGATCGAGGAGCCGGTGATTGCGCCGATGGCCCTGATGGCCGATTTATTGCAACAGCACCGTCCGCGAATACTACGCTTCGATCTCGATCGCGGTATGGCGTTTTCGCTCGATGGTCCCGGCCAAGTGCGAACGATTGAGTTGATCGATCCGGACTCAAGCTCCGACACGAAATTGACTTTACAGGCAGGCGCGATCGTACTTACCGCGGGCGTCGGCAACGCTCGACTTCGCACGATGGCGGGCCTGACGACAGCGGCGATGCAACGGCGTCCTTTGCACATGGTGATGTTGCGAGGAGATTTGCCCGAACTAAACGGCCACTGCATCGATGGTGCAAAGACTCGTGCCACGATCACCAGCGACGTCGATTCCAGCGGCCGCCGCGTATGGCAAGTTGGAGGGCAGCTTGCCGAAGCGGGTGTTGCCTTCGACGAGGGCACGCTGCTCGATCGTGCGAAGTCAGAACTGCAAGTGGTCCTGCCGGAAGTTGACCTGCGGCATGTGGAATGGTCAACGTACCGCGTCGATCGCGCCGAAGTCTCCACGAAGTATGGAATGCGTCCCAGCACGGCCCAACTCCTTCACGAAGGCAACGTTCTTACGGCGTGGCCCACGAAGCTCGCATTGGTCCCGCAACTCGTCCGCAAAATCCGCGCGAGGCTTAGCCCGCCGCAGTCGGTCGCGCCTATCGACTTTTCCTCGCTCGTCGATTGGCCGAGACCGCAAGTGGCCGTCCCCCCTTGGGAACAGCCCCAAGAATGGCGGCAATTGAATTCGTAGCGTCACCTTATTTTGAAAATGGATGCGTCGTGCGTCGAAGACCACTTGGAAACACCGGATTGCTCGTCAGCGCGATTGGTTTCGGCGCGTTCAAAATCGGTCGCAATCAGAATATGAAGTATCCCCAAGGATACCCGCTGCCCGACGAAGCGATGGTTGACGTGCTTCTAAACGCCTGCCTCGACCTGGGCATCAACTACATCGACACTGCCGCCGCCTACGGAGTAAGTGAAGAACGTATCGGGCGTGCCATTTCTCATCGCCGCGGCGAGTTCGTGCTATCGACCAAGGTTGGCGAATTTTTTGACGAGGGAACGTCGCGCTACGACTTCTCGCGACACGCGATGGAAGCGAGCGTTCGCGGAAGTCTAGCGCGACTTCAAACGGATCGTGTGGACCTACTGCTGCTCCACGCCAACGCCGACGACTTGCGCATCGTAACGCAGACGGACGCCGTCGAGACGCTACAGAGCCTGAAATCGGCGGGCCTGACTCGGTTCATTGGCGTGTCGGCAAAGACCGACGAAGCGGCCCGTTCCGCAATGGACTGGGCCGATCTGCTGATGATCGATTATAGCCCGCAAGATGCATCGCACGAAGCGGTGATGGAAGAGGCCCACCGGCGCGGCATCGGCGTCATCGCAAAAAAGGGCCTTGGCTCGGGGCACCTGAACGCCGAAGCGGCAATCAAATTCGTCCTCGCCAACCAACACGTCAGCAGTCTGCTGGTTGGATCGCTCAATTTGGAACATATCAGACAAAATGTTCTCGCGGCGGGTTGATCGCGGCCGGGGGAGCAGATAGCAACGGGGGGTAAAAATGTGGTCGCCCCGCCGACCTCGTGTCGGTGGAGCGCAATGCTGGACGGCTTTCGCGACGCACTCTTAATTTTAGCACCCTCTCTCCCGGTTTTCGGGTGAGGGCGGCCCAATCGGGGAGTCATTCTTGGGCAGGCACGAAGCAATCCGCGCGCCGCGGCAGTCCATCGACATTCCACCTGCGGCTCCTTACACGGAGGGCCGTGATTTCTTACAATTAACTCTTCGGTTCGGGCGATGCGAAGGGCTGACCCCGGATTTTGCTAGGTTGTCCGACGTACATGCGAGGATGTGCGTTTTTGGCGGAAAATCGTGGCTTCCTCGCTTGTGTGTCGGGCTTGAATGCCCATTTGCGGCTTTACGTCGCGGAGAATTTGCATGGAACCAATGGGCCTGGGAAGCGACGCCGCCAAGACGGCACAAGATATCCTCGGATATCTCAATTTCTCGGCCGGCACTTCAGACCCCCGGTTTCTGAGCAACATAAACCACCTATTCGAGGTAGCAGACGCCTCCCCAGAACGTATCGAACCGACTTGGCAGGCGGTCCACCGCTTTCTGAGCCAGACCTTGCAGGAACTCCACGCCGGCGGCGAGGCAGCATTTCGGCAGGTCGATCAGGCGGAAGCCGTGTTGAGCCTCGTTTTTGAAAAAGCACTGCCCGGCTATCGCAAGTTCCATCGCGATCTGCTCTTTCACTTGAACGATGAGTCCCTCTTCCAGCCGCTGTTCCTGGGCCGAGTTTGCGAGGCGGTCCTGCAGCAAGGCGGGCCGTGGGAAGAGGCCGACCGGATCGTCGATGGAGCGATCGGTCAGCTCAACGACCACCTCGGCCACCGCCCTGTCGCCGTGCTGCGGTCCAAACAGAAAATTCAACCGTACGCCCACGAATGGGTGCGGCCGATCCCGCTTTTCATTCGCGGAGTGGGCGTGGCGGTGGGCCGCTACCACGACCTCATCTCTCGAGCGTTGGCGATCCTCGGCACGATCGACAGCAATCTGGAATTTGAAGCGATGTTCGATCTTGAACTTCTCGATGAGTTGGCCATCGATCCTCGTGCCTACGACTTCGACCATCCCGTGAACAAGCGACCGAACTATCTCTTTGGCCAATGGGATCTGGGCAAGCTCGATAATTCCGGCCTCTGCCGCCGCTTCGTGTTGCAGCAGGTTTCGCTGGATGCCATGCTCGAACGGATCGAACATCGCGGCACGATGCCGTATGAGGAGATGCTCTTTGAAGCGTCCGCCGTGCTTGCCGGTACGATCTTGATGGGCTCGCGGGTCAGCGGCAACCGGCCCGACGCACACGATTCCAGCACCACGCTGGCAACGCTCGTGCAACAAATTGCCCTTTATCGCGATGCCTTTTATGAGCGGCTGCTCGATGGCTTGCAAAATTCACAACAAAGCAAGCACGTCGAGCGTCTGAAGGCGGAAGCCCTGTCTCTGCGGCAGCCTTTCGGCGGCGTGCGGCAGCACTTCAACCAACATCTGGCGCGGCGGCGAGCCGAGCAATTGCAGCACGTTCATCTGGCGGAACTTTTCGCGCGGATGGGCTATACCGATGCGGCACAGCGGCAGGCGCGGATCGTGCCGGTGACGTCCGCGCGGATGAAATGCGATATTCACTGCCGCCTAGCCACGTCGCATGCGGCCATCGAAGAGGTCCGCAGTGTGGCCGGTTTGCAAGGGCCGGTGACGGTCGATCCGGCTGCACGGCTCGATCGAGCGGCAGGGCTGCTGGAAGAGACGATGAGCCTGTTGCACCGCGCAATCGAGTGCGGGGCGTTGGTCGATCCGTGGAACGTTCTCGGTTTTAGCGGGCAGTACAGCCTCTTTCCGTCGCCGGAGAACAGCGTCTACGACCATCGCATCGACGAATTGATCGGGCTCGTCAGCGGCATTTTTTCCATCGGCGTGCAGATTCAAAAAGAGGCCGCCGCAGCCGGAATCAGCGACTTGGAAAACCGCGTCTCGCAGCAGCTCGACCACCTTGCGGACTGGTGGGACAAGTTCGCCACCACCGAGGTCGCCTCCATCGAGAGTCTGTCGGGGCGCGAAACCCGAGAGTCGGCCAGTCACGTTGCGGCCGCGTTGAGGGCTTGGCACGAGGCGGGCACGGCGGCGGGCGACTTGGCTTTTTGGCGCGGTCGGGCCGAGCAATTCGCTTCGCCCAAGTCCTATGCTCTGGTCGTCGATGCCCTGCTGGAGCAACGCGACCCGGTGGCCGCGATGGCTCTGCTCGTTCAATGGCTCTCTCAGGCCGAGGAAATTCCGTTGGCCGAGGAAAATTTCTCCTTCCACGATCTGTCGCTCGACTGGATGCAGGAGCTATGGGAAGAACTCGATGAAGCGGCCGACGATCTGCCCGACGACCGCCGCCGCTCGCCCGCACAACGCTGGACGCTGGCTTGCAAGTTCCTCGATTACATTGAAGCGAATGCCGAAGAGAATTGGCAAGTGCCCGGCTTTGATTTGGCCGACGAAGAAGCTGGCGGCGGCGACGACTCCGAGAGCGACGACGGCGACGATCTCTACGGTGCCGCGTATGAAGGGGTCACGTTCCGAGGCAGCACCGAAGACGACGTTGAAGGCGAGATGCTTGAAGGCGGCGAGACCGGCGGCGAGCCGACCGACTTCGAGCTCGTGGAAGAGGCCGAACGGATCGTTATGCGACTGACCTTTTTGGCCACGCTTGCCGAACTTTGGAAGTTGGCCGCCGTGGCCTCGTTCGGCCAGGATGTGCCCGCCGCCGACCGCGAGCCTGTGCTGGCTCTCTGGTTGGAGCAAGCTGCGCGGAACTACCAACGGCTCATCGAACTTTTGGCGGCCGTCTATCGCTATCGCATTCAGGCCCCGCGCGGCACGCAGGAATCGCTCGTGGAATTTGAGCGACGCCGAGGCGTTAAGGAAATGCTGCTCGAGCAGATCCTCGCCACATGCGTGGAGATGGGCGATGCCGTGCGGATCATCCGCGTGGTGATGGACCAGCACAGCCCCACCCAAGGACTTGAAGACTGGGAAGAGCCGGCGGAAGCCGCCTTGCGAGCCGTGCTTCGCGGCGACCCGAAAGGCGTCCGGCAGACTTGGCGAGACCTGATTTCCGCCTTCAGCGACCAGACGCTGCTGTACGTCGCCCTGAATCGCGGCGGGCATCCGCAACGGATCGTCGCCTCGCGCGGCTTGCAGGCCGTGCTGCGCCGCTTGCTGGCCTACTTGCCGCGACTCGGCTTGCTCAAGGAAACCGTGCAACTCATCTCCACGATCCAAGAGATGGAATCGAGCCATCCGGTGGGGCCGGGCGCGATTACCGAGTTCGACCAGATGTTCAAGATCGGCTGCCGCGCGATCGTGCGATGCCTCGTCTCCGCCGCCGAAGAATGGACCGATGCCGAAGCGGCCGTCGATGACGCCGAGATGATCTCCTTCCTGGAGCAGGCCACCGAGTCGCTCTTGCGAGCGTGGCTCGTGCATAGTCGCGGCGTGCGGCTCTCCGTGCTGGAGGCCGTCAACAGCCGCGGCCCTTGGAACGAGCTCAAGAGCTTCATCCAGGAATATGGCAGCGACTTGTTCACGCAGCGATTCATGAACCACGGCAATTTGCGCGCGATCTTGCATCAAGGCATCGACACCTGGTTGACCGCACTGGCCGAGGAGCCCGAGGACGAGGAGCAATTTCGCCTGCTGAGGGATTTGGATGGCCGCGTGCCGCGCGAAGAGGCCGTTCGCTGGCTGACCGTGGCCCTGGAGGCCATCGTCGAGAACTACGCCGAGTACATCGATTACAACAGCACGACCACGCAGTCCGATCGCGGCGAGATGCTCTTCACGCTCCTCGACTACCTTCGCCTGCGAGCCAGCTACGACCGCGTCGCTTGGAATATGCAGCCGGTGATTCTTGCCCATGAAGTGCTGGTTCGCGGCGGGCACGACGAGGCGGCCGACGTCTGGCGAGCGGCGGTGGCCGAGCGAACGGCAAGCATCGCCGACGAACACCTCAAGCGTTTCACGCGGCTGAACCGTAAATACGGCATGCGGCTGCCCAGCATCGCGGATCGCTTGGGCGAGCGTTTCGTGCGGCCGTTGGTCGTCGATCGGCTGTGTGCCTTAATCGGCCCGGCAATGGACGAGGCCCCTGGCCGACCGCAACCGCCCGACGCAGCGCGCAGCGGCGAGCCGCCCGCTTTCGCGCGACTGGAAGAGGGAATACTGGAGTTCACTCGCGACGTCAGCGGTGCCGGCTTCGACGTGCCGACTTGGTTGGAATCGTTGGAGCAGGAGGTCGAGCGGATACTTTCCGAAAGCCCCGAAGACGAAGAGCTGCCCGACCCGCAGTTGCCGATTGAGCATGTGCGGCTCTCGCGGGAGGAAGTTCGCCGGCAAGTGAAGGCACTGGATGGAGAGTGAGAGGGGGATTAGCATCACAGAATAGTCAACGGTCGCGTTTTCCTAGTGCTTCTTCAAAGCCAAAAGTTCGAGTGGCTTCGTTTTAATTCGCATGGCAACCCCGGTCTATCCGAATCGGCCCGCCCGAAAACTAAGCGTTGAAAAAGAACCAGGACAATAACCACGAAAGGCACGAAGATCACGAAAGAATGAAAAAACGAGATGGCTTGACGTTCCTTGGAGGTCTAAACTTCCCGAGCCTTCATTGCTGTATCCCTCATTTTCCTATCCTTCATTTTCGTGCTTTTAGTGCTTTTAGTGGTTCAAAACAACATCCACTTCGACGTACACAGATGCAGGCTTCCCCAACGCCAATCGACGGCAACGATTCGTGCGCATCTCGCTGCGGATAAATCTTAAAGACGCAATTAGCATCGACAGTGGAATAGCGATCTCCGCAAGGCGGATGAGAATGGCGAATGAGGCGCAGGCCGAGTGCCTTGTAAAACTCCGCAGACATTTCCATATCCTTGGAGCGAATTATAAGTAGGCCAAGACCACCATTATTCAAAGCTGATCTCTCGGACATCTTGTGTGTCTGGAAAAAATGCCTGGATACGAAGTCTGCCGCCCATCGCCTCGATGACTTTGCGCAACGAGGATACTTTCACATCTCCACGACGCTCTAACTTAGAGTAGGTTGCTTGTTTGACGTTTAGCTGCTCAGACAAGTGTTCCTGAGACATTCCTCTATCGTGCCGAATCTCAGAAATCTTTGAAGCTTGGTGTATTGTGCTCTTTTGGTCGTAAATCAGCGATGCGATGCGATGGAACGTTGCCTCTGTAGTTGAGCACCATTCGCTCGGCGTATCAAACAACCCGTCCAGAGCTGAAGAGTCGCCACAAAAAGAGGAAAGTCCGAAGTGCATATTGGGCTTCCATTCGACGGCCACTTCAAGAGTCCCAGCGTAGACGTTCAGAAACTGGAAGCCATTGGGATCATCCGCCTTGCGCATTTCGATCTCGGCGTCGGGGAAGCACGACGTAAGTTTTTGCTTCAATTCATCTACTGGTGACATGTGCGTAACTCCCCTTCAATCGGATGTGTACCTACAGGTTCTTCGCCGCAAGCTTTGGGCAGATGTCAGAAATAGAGCGACCGTCTGCCCCCGGCTTGGAAAACTGCGCGACGTCCGAGCCATCTTTTGGTCGCCTCTTCAAACGTATCTCCATTGCGCCATTTCCGGCGATATAGGTTATGTGCCTCAAGCTATCGAGACGCTTCAAATCATAGCCCTCGACCGTTGAAATACGGTCGGCCTGTGGAGGGAACATTCTGTCCAAAGTCATCGACGGTTCGGGCTTATTTGGCAAGCCGCTAAGCTCGTCTTCAACTTGGTCGAGCGTTTCGCACAACATGTGGAATGCTTCCTCAAATGTCGAGGCTTTTGCAGCCGAACCCATGCGACGAAACAACTCCCTTAGCCGATCTTCTTTGGACGGTGCTGTCTTGCCACGTTCCGGTTCCAAATTCTCTCTCCACTATGTATCGCCGATTTCAATAATAGCCTTTAGGGAATAGTCAGTCAAGGGAATGCCCTGAATCGTGCAGAGAACACTACGTAAAAGTCGTTGTGCAAAGCACTTACGACGCACCGACTCTAACCGCAGACTTATGTCATTATTCGGTTTTCCGCTGCCTCGCACAATTGTTCGCTCGTCCGCTTCGTGCATCGGGCGGTCGCATTCAGGGAAGAATAGGTATCACCCATAGCCGCCGTCGCGTTCCGTGTCATCTTAGGAATTGGCGCTTGGGTAATGGGTCAACTCCAGCGTTGCCCATAGGCTGGGATCTTCATCGAACGGCATGGGGCTGCCGACGCTAAAAGTTTGCTCGCCCAGTTCGCGGTCGATCACCGCGTAGTTGAAACCCAAGCGAGGATGCTC
>JANXOJ010000094.1 GCA_025353625.1 Planctomycetota bacterium
CGGCGATGGGAAGGAGGAGTTTCTGCTGTTTGGCAACGGCAAGCTGAGGGTCACCCGAGGCGGTGTGAAAAAGATTGTGTGGGAACGATCCGACATTGGTTACGTTCGTGAAATCTTGACAGGAAAAGCGGGGAAGCCGGCGACGGTAGTGGTCACTTCGGGCAACAACAACTTGCTCGGACTCGACGGAGCGACCGGCCAACCGCTGTGGCGCTGTCCCGCGCAAAACGAGGTGTCGCTGCTGCCGCTTCCCGATCCCAGCGAACCGCCCTGGTTCATCAGCCGCGCCGATGGATCGACCGTCTGTTACCGGGCACTCGCGACGACTAACAGTGGTGAGTATGCCCCGGCGGTCGGCACTCCGCGAACCGATCCGCTGCCGGACGACCCTCGCATCGTGCGGCAGTTGCCTTGGGTTCGCCAAACCGATAGTGATCCGGACGGGCCCGGCGGAGCGGTTTTTTTGCCAATGCGGATTAACCCTTGGATATTCCTCGGTGCGCTGCTTCTCTGTGCGGCCCGCAAGCGGTGGTGGAGCGTAGTCGCTTTGCTGGCACTGTTTCTCGTGGTAACCTTGGTCGTTGGCGGCCTATTCCTTCGGGACGATTCCCGCATGATGGACCCCTTGGAGCACTACACTTGGAACGGCTGGTATCAGGTGGTCTACTTCGGCACGTTCGCTGCCGGGGCCATCGTTGGGATGCTGGTTATCGTATGGCTCGTTTGGAGATTGGTACGTTGGGGCGTGCGCCGTACGTTCGCCCGTGCCCCAACGTAGCAGGCACTTTCCGAGTGCCGTCCGCCTGGTGGTTTTTGGTTTCTGAACCGTGTCAAAATAGGAAATGCCCTCACCCCTGCCCCTCCCCTCGGGCACCGTGTACTCATGGCCGCGGGAGAGGGCAGGCACGCGCCTGGATCAATTCATGACCGAATCGTCGATTTCCCTGGTTCGCTTATTAGACGCCGTGCGGCGCGACGACGCCGCGGCTCAGGGTGATCTCCTGTTGTACTATCGCCCTTGGCTCCATTTGCTGGCTCGGCTGGAAATTGACGGGCGGTTTCAAGGCAAATTTGACGCCTCGGACATCGTGCAGCAAACTTTGTTGGAAGCCTGTCGCGATCTGCCAAAGTTTCGCGGCGGCACCGAGGCCGAGTTGCTGGCTTGGTTGCGCCAAGTCCTGGCCCACGTGCTGGGGCATGAGTTTCGCCGTTATGCCGGCACGCAACAGCGGGATATTGGTCGCGAAGTCTCGTTGGAGCAATCGTTGGCCCAGTCATCCCAGCGGTTGGGTGATATGCTGGCCGCTTCTGGTTCGTCGCCCAGCCAGCAAGCGATTCGACACGAGCAAGGGGTCGCGCTGGCCAACGTCCTGGCCCGGCTGCCGGCAGACCACCGCGAGGTCATCGTCCTCCGCAATCTTGAAGGGCTCTCCCACGAAGAGGTCGCTCAGCGGATGGATCGAAGCGTCGGGGCCGTCCGCATGCTCTGGGTCCGGGCATTAGCTGGCCTTCGCAAGCAAATGGATGATGGCTCCGGTCAGACGAGTTCGTCGTAGGTTCCACCGGAACGGTCCATAACGCACTCGTCCGCTGGAAGACTCCTCGCTTTCTCGTTTGGCTAGCACAATCGTTCCGCTCGGCAAGTGGAACCTACTCGACTGGCTATTCTCCAAGAAACGAGTCGGGCCCGGCATTTCTGCCGAGCCCGAACGAGAGTTCAAATGCACTCAACGGACTATTTCTCGTTCGCTGCGGTCTGCGAAGAGATTACCGCGTAGGCCGAAAGTTCGGGCGCGGCCGAGCCGAGATCGGTAACGATCTTGATCGACTGAGTCACCTTGCCGGCCGACGTGCCTGCGACAAAAGTTACCGGGATAACGTGGACCGTTTTCGCGGTGTCGTCCTTCGATGTATCGAACTTGAACGCCTTGTCGTCGCAAGCAATCGATAGCACGCGGAAGGGCTTAGCCCCCTTCACCACGAGCGACTTCGTGACTTCCTGACCCGGTTGGACGACGCCCATGAAGAGCGACGAAGGGCTGACCGTCAGCGGCGAGACGATGCGGCCTTCCACCGCCAGCGGCATTTGCGTGCTGCCTTCGGTCGTGACCAGCATGAGATTGTCTTGGAGGTAGCCGGCGGTTGCGTTCTTGTCGAGCGATACGGCCAATTCGCAGACCGTGCTGCCATTGAGCTTTTTCGTACTCAAGACCTTGGCGGTAATATTCGGGTTCGACGATTTCACATCGGTGATGCCCCAATTGCTCCAACCGAAATAATTCACCTTCACCTTGCGTTCGACGGGCGTGCCCGGCTCAACGTCGCCAAGCTGGACGCTGCTCGGTTCAAAGGTCACATCGCTACGAATCACACCGCGGATGTGGAGTTGCACGGTGGCCGCCATCGGCTTGTCGATCACAACCGTAAGCGTGGCCGAACGCGAGCCGAGGAAGGTCGGCGTGTTGAATCGGGCGTGGATCGCGCCTTCTTCATAGGTCTTCAGCGTCGATTTGACGATTTCAACGCTGGTGCAGCCGCAACTCGAATAGGCGCTGGCAATATGCACGTCTTTGAGGTAGAGGTTCGAGATCGGGAAGTCGAACTCAGCCTTCGCCCCACGGGCAACCGTGCCAAAGTCGTGTTCTTTGGTCTTGAACATCTTGGAAGCCCACTCCTGGCCAAAGGCCGAGGAACTGGCTACGACAAAAGAGAATAGAAGCAACGATGCTTTGCGAGACATTTCCATATGCCTTATGCAGCTAGAGGGGTATGTGAGTTTGGGAGGACGACATTACATGCGTAAAGTCGCCCACTTTTTCCGCCAAGGAAATCTAGGTCGCAAAATGGCCGCTGTCAACCAAAAATCGAATTTTCTTGTCCGCCGGCCATTTTCATTATACCGGCGAGAACACCCACTACAAGCGGGGCTTATGTACCCCTGGTTCCCCTGCACCGCGTGGGAAGCCGCAATTTCCGACGTTCCACGTCGTTTTTTTGTGGGAAAGTGATCCGAGACGGTCCATGATCAGCGTGGACGGACTGGAAGTTCGGACCTACCGACGCCTCAGAAATCGCTCACATCCGGCCCCTCTTCCGCTTACGGGCGAGGGGAGAAACGTGGAATTTCCCGGCGGGTAGGATTGTCAAACCGGGGGTATTTTCGCTATGATATGGGATTCCGCGCCGATGGCTGACGGTAGGCGTCTACCACTGCGCGTAAATCGGTGGCTTTGCACATGTTTGAATCCCTCCAGGAAAACATCAGTTCGGCGATTAGTTCCCTCCGCGGACGCGGCAGGTTGACCGAGGCCAATATGCGCGAGGGCCTCGGCCTCGTGCAGCGGGCTTTGCTGGAAGCGGACGTGAGTGTCGAGGTTGCCAAGGACTTTATTGGCCGCGTCTCCGAGCAAGCGGTTGGCGAAACGGTCCTGAAAGCCCTCAATCCGACGAACCAACTCATCGGCATCGTCCACCAGGAATTGGTCAACCTGATGGGGCCGGTCGATCACTCGCTGCATCTCAAGCCCGATCTCACGATCTTGATGATGTGCGGCTTGCAAGGTTCCGGCAAGACGACCACTTGCGGCAAGCTTGGGCAGATGCTTGTAGCGCGGGGCCGCAAACCGATGCTCGTCGCCGCCGACTTGCAGCGTCCCGCCGCGATCCAGCAATTGCAAGTTTTGGGGCAGCAACTCAATATCCCCGTCTATGCCGATCTGGCCGCAAAAGACCCCGTCGCATTGTGCCAATTGGCCGTTAAGCAGGCCAAGGCTACCGGCGTCGAGGTGGTGATTCTCGATACGGCGGGCCGCTTGCACGTCGATGCGGAATTGATGGGCCAGTTGACCCAGATCGACCGCCGCGTTAGCCCCGATCAGGTCTATCTGGTAGTTGACTCCATGACCGGCCAAGACGCCGTTCTCAGTGCCAAGGCTTTTAACGAGGCCCTGGAACTTGACGGCGTGATTATGACCAAGCTCGACGGCGACGCCCGAGGCGGCGCGGCCCTCTCGGTTAAGGCGGTCACCGGCGTCCCGATCAAGTTCATCGGCACCGGAGAACACCTCGACGCCCTGGAAGAGTTTCACCCCGACCGCTTGGCCGGCCGCATCCTCGGCATGGGCGACGTGCTGACCTTGTTCGAGAAGACCAAGACGACGTTCGACCAAGACGAAATGGCCAAGCAGGAGGCCAAGCTCCGCAAGGGCGAGTTCACGCTCGACGATTTTAAAAAGCAACTCGGCCAAATCGGCAAGCTGGGCCCGTTGAGCAAAGTCATGTCGATGATCCCCGGCATGGGTGCGATGTCGAAGATGATGGGCGACCAAAACCCCGAAATCGACATGCGCCGCCTCGTGGGCATCATCGATTCGATGACGCCGGACGAACGCCGTAACCCGTCGAAGACCGTCGATCAGAGCCGACGACGACGCATCGCCGCCGGCGCGGGCGTCGAAGCGAACGAGGTCAACGATCTCGTTAAGCAGTTCGATGGCATGGCCGAAATGATGAAGAATCTTGCCAATATGAGCATGTTGGATCGCATGAAAGCGATGCAGCAGATGACTTCCGGCGGCATGATGAACCCCAATGCCAAGATCGTCAAGGCCGGCAAAGGCACCGGCAAGCGATTGACGAATGAGGAAAAAAACAAACAGCGGAAGCAGCGCGAGAAGGAAGAACGACGTAAGAAGCGAGATTCGCGAAAGAAAGAAGGGGATGTAGGATGAAAATGCCTCCGAATTCCGAAATCCTAATCCCGAATTCTTAAGACCTAAGAACTATTCCCTTTTCCTTTGGAGAGAAACGTGTCAGTTCGTATTCGTATGAAAAAGATGGGCCGCAAGCACCGCCCTTTCTATCGCGTCTGTGCGATGGATATTCGCCGGCCGCGCGACGGCCGTGTATTGGAGGAGCTCGGCACCTACGATCCGATGGTGCCGGAGACCGATGCTCGGGCAATCCTCAAAGGTGATCGGATCAAGTATTGGATTAGCGTCGGCGCACAGCCTTCGGACAAGTGCGGCGTGTTGATTAAGAAGTACGGCGCGGACGGTTCGCACGCCGAGGCCCAGCGGTTGGCGTTGGCTCGGTTGGCCCAGGGACGCCGACATGTGACTCCTCGACCGGCGGCCCCGGTTGCCAAACCGGCCGAGGCTCCGGCAGCGGAAGTTCCAAAAGCAGAAGCCGGCACCGAGGCAGCAGCCACCTAATTGGGACCGTTCCCGTTAGGCGGCATATTTTGGTTGGTGATTGCACATGCGATTCGACATTCTGACCTTGTTTCCGGACATTTTTCCGGGCTATCTGGGCCAGAGCCTGTTGAAGCGGGCGATTGATGGAGGCCTCGTGCAGGTTTGCCTGCACGATATTCGCAAATGGTCGCGGGACAAGCACCTCAAGGTGGACGATAGACCCTATGGTGGCGGTCCCGGCATGGTGATGATGGTTGAACCGGTGGTCGCTTGCGTGGAAGCCGTGCGGACGCAATCGGCGGAGGCAGGCCCTTTGGTCATGCTGACGCCGCAAGGTCGGCCACTCGATCAAGCCGGCGTCGAGCGATTATCGCGGCACGAGCGGATCGTGCTGCTGTGCGGCCGGTACGAAGGGTTCGACGAGAGGATCCGGCTATTGCTGGAGCCTGAAGAGATTTCGATCGGCGACTATATCCTCAACGGAGGCGAGGTTGCCGCGATGGTGATTATCGATGCCGTGATTCGGCTGCTGCCCGGCGTTTTGGGCGATGCCGAATCGAGCCAATGCGATTCGTTTTCCGGAGCGAATCGACTGTTGGAGTTTGCCCAATTCACGCGGCCGCGGGAATACCGCGGTCTGCAAGTGCCGGAGATACTGTTGGGCGGCGACCACGGTGAGATTGCCCGATGGCGTGAGGAGAACAGCCGCCGGCGCACCGAAGCGTGGCGCGCCGATTTGCTAGACAAACCACTAGAGGAAGGAAGGGGAAACCCATGAGCCAGCAATTGTTAGAAATGGTTGAGAAATCGAGCCTCAAGGCCGAAGTCCCGCAGTTTGAGATCGGCGATACGGTGGACGTACACTGCCGCATTCTCGAAGGCGAGAAGGAACGCATCCAGCTTTTCACCGGCGTGGTGATCGCCCGAGCCGGAAGCGGCAGCCGCGAGACGTTTACCGTCCGTCGCATCGTGCAGGGCGAAGGCGTGGAGCGCAAATTCCCGCTCCATTCGCCAAAGATTGGCAAGGTCGTCGTGCAGCGAAGCGGCGTCACCCATCGCGCCAAGCTCTACTATCTGCGCGATCGTATCGGCAAGGCCGTCCGCCTTCGCGAGCGTCGCACGGACCATGCCGCCAAAGCGGCCGCGGCCAAGGGCAAGAAGTAGGTCGTTGCCTTCCGCGTTTTGATCGAGAAGCCCGACGCGCTTGCGAGCAATTTGCGTTCACGCCCATGAACGCAAATTCCTCGCTCGCGTCGGGCCGCTTTTACGTTGAAAAGTAGTCCGGAACGCGCTGCACTCTCCCTTGCCGATCGATCACCGCGAGCGTCACATTGCCCACGGCCAGAAGTTCCGCTTGATGGAACAGGCGGTACTCGTGTTCGATCTTGGCTGGACCGACCTTCACCACGGTCGTCCGCAGCCGCAACATGTCGTCGTAGCGAGCGGGCCGATGATAGTGGCACGTCGCCCGGACGACAACGACCAGCAAACCTTCCTCTTCCATGCGGCGATAGCTGCCACCGGAAGCCCTGAGAAGTTCCGTTCGGCCAATCTCGAAATAGGTGAAGTAATGGGCATGATGTAAAAAGCCCATCGGATCGGTTTCCTGATAGCGGACGCGGAACTCGATTTCGTGGTCGCGAAGCATGGGGGTCGAGCTTTTTTGGTGCAATGTCAAGCAGACGGTCGCGCTTACTTCCGGTTCGATTCTAATCCGCCCCACCCGTTGACGGAACCCATCCTGTCTTATATAGTGAAACATCTGTTGGCAGTGTAAGATTCCTCCAAAGATGAGGTGCGGCCATGAGTTCTGGCGAAGGTGCAGGTGCGGGCGTGGGGTTTGCCACCGCGCGGGGGCGCGATTACCCGTCGATTCGTCAATTTACCGTTTTTCTTGAAAATCGGGTCGGCCAACTTCTGGAAGTCATCCGCCGCTTCGAGGGGAGCAAAGTCCGCATTGTCGCTCTGTCGATTTCTGATGCCGGCGAATGCGCCTTTGTCCGATTCCTACTAAGCCACCCGGAAGAGGGTCGCGAAATTCTGGAACGGGCCGGTTTGGCTATCATCGAAAGCGACCTGATTGGGGTCGATCTGCCCGAAGGCCACGATGCACTTTTGCGGGTCTGCACGGCTTTACTTCAGGCCGAAGTGAATATCATCCAGGCCTATCCATTGCTCGTGCGCCCCCGTGGGCTGGCAACCGTCGCCTTGATGGTGGATAATATCGATATGGGTCAGGAGACCCTGTCTCATAAGGGGTTCACGATGATCACGGAAGGCGACCTTCTCTATTCGGCCGACGAGTAATCGGCGTTCGTGGTTGCTAAAATTTCTTCGTACATGAACAATCTGGGAGTGCTTGTGATGAAGACAAATGCAAGTCTTGGTTTGCGGTTGGCTCTATGTTTTTCGGTCGTGGTCATTACGGCGCAAATTGTCGCCGCGCCGTTCGAGCCTTTGCCGGACGCGTCCATCGTTGCCAAGGGCGGCAAGAAGCCCAGCAGTAACAAGCAAAGTCAACCGAAACAAGCCAAGCCGACCGAAGTCACGCTGACCGGCACCATCAAGGAAATTCTGCCGGGCGGCGGCGGTATCAACGTCAACGCGAAGAAAAGCCCTAAGGACAAAAGTCCCAAGGATTGGACGATCGCTCCGAATGCCGAGGCTCGCGTCATTGTCAAGGGAACGGCGACGGTCGATTATCTTCGCGTCGGTCGCATTGTCGAATTCACCGGCAAGATAAGGGGCGACGACACGTTGGATGGCAAGCTCAAGGAATTGACCGTCGTTGAAAAGGTCGTTGCCAAAAAGGGGGGCAGTGCCAACGCCCGAGCTGCCAATCAAGGAGTGGGAGGAACTCGGATTGAGGCTCCCAAGGAGGCAAGCGATGTGGCGGAGGACGACCCGACTGAAAAGCCGCTCGACGCCAAGGCTGCTCCGAAGGGCGACCCAACTGTTATTGGCCCGGAAAAGTCGATAGCCGGCAAGATCGTCAAGTGCAGCGACAAGGAAATCTCGGTTGCCAGCGCGGGGCGAATCATCGTCGTCCAACTCGCCGATATGCCCACGATCAACGTTTTGCTCAACAATCCAAAGCTCGTTCAGGTGGGGGCCCATATCGTCGCGGTGGGCGTGGGCCTCGAGGAGAAGTCGGGCGGCAATAAATGCCTCGCTCGCGAGCTAACGATCACGCTGGCCGAACCGTTGCACGGCACGAAGTCCGCATCGAGCACGAAGAAGGTTGCGGCGGAGAACTAAGGGCCCGTCCAGTATCAACTCCGCGATTTTGTGGTGCGGGCGTCTCGCCTGCACCGCAAATTGTTCTTGGACGGGAACTTAATGAAAGCAAAAGGGACGGTGGCCAAACGGCAACCGTCCCTCGTCCGCAAAAGGTTTGAACTCGCGATTCGATGCCTATCGAAAGCGATATCTCGTGTTGTGAATGTCGAAGTCGGCGACGGTCAACCCGACGTTCGGCTTGAAGTTGAGGTAGGTGTATTCCTCGATCAACTCCGGGGCACCGCCCACAGTTTTGGGCCAGTCGTAGGCTTCGTAGCGAACCGGTACGTTGACCGAGTCGTCGACAAAAATCCTCGCCACGTTAAAGAGAAAATTCTTTCGCGGCACGGGGTGAACGACTTGGATGCAGGTGCAAATACGATCGTTGATCTTCGCGCCCTTGAAGTATTTGACCTCGCACTCACCGTATTTGACGTCTTCGCTGGCAACCTCAATCAGCCGCTTCGTAAGGTTCAAAAGGCCAACCTGGGTGAGCGGATAGCGTTGCCCTTTCATCGCCAAGGCCCCGTCGGGATTCAACGAGACCGTGCCGAACATCGTCTCTTGAATGCCGACGCCGTGTGCCCACATTTTGCCGTTGTTGGCACCATCAATATAAAGACATTCCTGTCCCTTAATGGAGTTGGGCCCAAGGAAATTCATGTAGACGCTGAACGGCCTGTGGCGGACCTTGATGGCGATATACTGATCTTCACCCATCGTATTGCCGATCCGCTCCCGCTTGATCATCGTCGCGGTGTAATCTTCGATCTTCTCGATCCCCAACAGGCCCTCCTTGGCCCAACGAAGTGCCGGCATCAGGGGATGCTCGTTCGGATCGCCAGGCCGCAGTTGCGCCGAACTGATGTTGGGGGCGGCGTTTTCCGATCGATCGGCAACGCGATAACTCGGGCCACCGGCGGGCGGTTGG
>JANXOJ010000106.1 GCA_025353625.1 Planctomycetota bacterium
GTACGATCGGTCTGTCGTCCGAACAAAAGAACTTGGCCCAGCACCTTGGGCATGGTATCGACGGAGAGGTCCGCGCCGTCTTGTAGCGCAGGACGATCGAGCAATAGTCCACCGACGCGCGGCGGCGGGGCATTGTTTTTCGTCCAAAGCGACGCTTCGACCGGAATTTGAACGATGCGAGGCTCCGATAAAAGCAATTCCTGCAACCGTTCTGCGTCGCTCACGGGCCAATTCCAGCGGAGCAAGTTGACCGCATCGCCCAACGGATCGTCGGAGGTCATCATTGCCCGTGCAGCGGCTTCCACGGCATCTTCCAGCGGGACGGGCAGAGCGGCAAACTTCCGCAAAGCTTCGCACGTACCCTCGTTGTCGGCGAGCCAACTGCGAATCAGAGAGAGGTTATTCCATACAACCGGGCTATCGGGCACATCCGCCGCCAAGGCAGCAAGGCGATCGGCTGCGATCTGCCATTGAGCCTGCATCAACGGCGCAACGGCATTTTCGTACTTCGCACGCCACGGAGCATTGTCCGGGCAAGGGATCATCGCCGGGTCGGTCTTGAGCAGTAGTGGAATCTCAGCCGAGCGGTTGAGGTGGACCAACTTCTCCATTGGCTGCTGATCTTCCGGGTCGAGCGCGGTCAGCAAATGGAGCAAGGCTCGACCGGCAGCAAAATCGCCCTCTTCGAGCAAGAGGTTGGCAACCAGGGAGATCGTTTCATAAACGCGTCCGTCCACATGGCCGCCGGAGCATGCGATTGCTTTTTGCAACTTGGGTATGGCGGCGCGACCGCTTTCGCTTGCGGCGGTGTGCAATGCCGACTCGGACCATGCAATCGGGTTTTGCGGAAATTTCTCCAAGAACTTTTCCGTGTAGGCATGTGCCGCCACCATCTGGTTTGAGATTCGCAATAGCTCGGACTTAATTGCCATCACGCAGGCACGGTACTGCCCATGCGCTTCCATGCGATCTATATGTTGTGTACACGCGATGAACTGCTCGCCCTCGAGCATGCGGTCGATTTTTTCCAGTTCCGGAAGCAGGTCCGGGCAACAGAACTTGATTTTCTTGCCGGTTCCGCCCGGACATGTGGAATATGCGTCGATTGCCATGCTGGCGAAATCCTGCTATAGGGGACCGAAAAAGTTGGCCCGCGCGGGCCGTTCAAGATCGCCATTCTATCAATTGGGTCGCCTTCGCAGTAGGTCCCACCAGGTAGGTGGGCAGGAGGATGGCGGAAAATTCGGCGGCTTACTATTCATTCAGGCACTGGGTTGCATCGATTGACTCCACTCTGGTGGGGTAAGCGGACTGTCGATGGAAAATCCCAGACTTTCGCACACAGCTTTTATGGTACTTCTTTTCACCAACACGCAGGTTTCCGATTTTGAATCTCTGCGGTGCGATAGTCGCCAGCGTCCGCAACAGGATCTACTTTCCGGCAGCTCTCTTTGCTGCAATCGTCGCCAAAAGATGCTTTTGGGGCTCGACGAACTTGGCGATTCCCTCCGCCATGAGAAACGTTTCCAGCTTCTGCAAATCGACCTGCCGATCAATTTCTTGTAGCACTGCATCGGCGGGAAGTGAACCGATATTGCGAGTGAATGCGACGCCGCTCTTGGAAACGGCCTCATTGGTGGCCGGGGGATTGGTCATGATGTCGCCGCCAGCCAAGGCATCGACGTATTTCCAAGCCTTATCTTCCGGCCGCTTCGTGCCCATACTGGCAAGGACCATTTCCTGTCTCAGCCGCGTCGGCCGGGCAGCCCAGAACGAGTCGTTTTCCGCACACATCCGCTTGGCGATCACAATGCCAACCATACCCTGGGCAGCAGGGCTCAGCTCGGCCACATGTTTGGCAGTATAGGCATCAATCCGCGAGATAAAGACGCTATATACGCACTTGAAATTATCCAGATTGCCAAGTTTGCTAGCTCCCCGCCAAATTGCGTCACGGGCCTGCTGATACTGGTTCACGGTGAAAATCAGCGTTACGTTCAGATTGATGCCCAATGCGACCAATTGCTCCATCGCCACGAATCCAGCCGGTGTGGCCGGAATTTTTATCAGGCGGTTGCGGTGGCCCTTGGACCATTTTTTGCCAAGTTCCACATACTGCGCCACGCGCGATTCAATCGAAAGGCCCGCTGTGGGATCCTCCAGCAGCGGGTCGAGTTCAAAACTCACATACCCATCGTTGCCGCGGGTCTGTTCCCAGACGGGCAGAAATAGTTCCTGGGCTTTTTGCACCAAAAGATCGGTCAGGCACCAAGCAAGGTCGTGGTCGCTTTGGCCTTGCTGGATCATGCGTTCCATCTCGGCATTGACCACGCCGCCATCGATGAGATCCGAAACGATCACCGGATTGGATGTGGCACCCGTCGCACCCCATGCCCGTTCGCGGACGGTCAGGTCGGGGCTTACCGAGTCGATCCAAAGCTTTGTGCCAGTACCTATTAGCGATTCAATGGGCGTCATCGTGATATCCTTCGTTTTGACCCACCCCTCATAGAGGCTGGGTGTGACACGTTAGTATTTCCTCGTTTAAACGGCAGCCATCGGCGACGGAATATGGCTTACCCTAGCCGATTATTCCGGGTTGATCGCGATCCAGCCCGCTCAACAAGTAGTATTTTCTCCATTATT
>JANXOJ010000168.1 GCA_025353625.1 Planctomycetota bacterium
TCCTGGCCGGGCTGTGCGATGCGATCCTCGGCCACACTGCCGGGCAGATATATCCGTTCCTGCAAGGCACAACGCGCGTGCTCAACGAAGTTCGCGACGAGGCAACCGCCGACTCAATCGTCGAACGGATCGTCGCCATTCGACCCCGCGCCAAGACGCCCGTCGACCGCCGTGCCCTCGACCTGTTGGAAATGCTCGTCGAACGCCGCGCCGCGGAGATACAGAACCAACCTGGGCCGCACGTGCAAAAGGCTCTGGCAGCCATGCGAAGGGGATGGAAACATGAGTGGTCGCTGGGCGAGCCGCGCCTCGTTGCCGAACTTCTGGCTTCTCTCGGTCATATCACCCAACTGCCGTTGGCGGATGAACAGATTTCCGAGTTGGAAAGCCTGCATCGGGACCAGAAGCCCGGCAGCGAGGACCGCCTCAAGATCGGCACCTGTCTTGCACGGACTTATTGGGCCTATTCGCGATTCGATCCGGCAATCGATCTTTTGACCGAGTCGCTTAACGAGTATCAGGCGGCAAGCGGCGGAGTGCTGCCCATCGCTGCCAACGACTCGCTGGGTACGCTGGTCGGCTACTTGGAAAACCGGACGCAACATGCTCGCGGCGAAAAGATTCTTCAGGAGCAACTAAGGCGTCCCGCGAACTTGCAACAGAACCTCTGGTTGGAACAGAGGCTCTACCAGCTTTACGATAGTGCAATCGGCAACGATGCCGACGTGTCACTGGGACGCGGTGCCGAACTTTATCGGGCGGTCGAAAAGAAGCTGCTTCAAGACCTCGACGCGCCGGACCAGAATCATCGCAGTGCGCTGGTTAGCCGATTGAATGCCATCTATCGCACCGCATTTAACAAGAAGATGCCCGGAAATCTTTCCTCTGCCTCTCAGAGAGGGGCCGGCGGTGAGGGCGGTTTACGGTCGGTGGCCGACGACGTTCGACACTTCGCCTTCAGCCGCTTGCCCCAAGTGCTCAAGCGACAGACGAACAACTATTTGTCGATGGTCTCCGAAACGGCCAACACGCTGCACGATATCGCCGGAGTGCGCGATGGCCTAATCTTCCTTACGCAGCGAATCGATTCCGAGCCGGAGTGGTTCCGATTGAACAACCAGAATGGTTGGAGCCAACATTGCTATACGCTTGGGCAATGGCGGACGGAGCTTAAAGAGTTGGGCGACGTGGAGAAGCCGCTGCTGAAGATTGTACTTAAGGAGTTGCGCCGCGATCTAAAATCGCAGCAACAGCGAAACCGAGTAATCTTTGCGAAACATAACAGCTACTATTGGGCCGAAAAGGAGGACGATTTTGCCCGCACGGCAGATGAAGTGTGGGCGGAAGAAAAACAGTCCGGTGCGGCGTGCCACTACATTGCCGAGTATTTGTACGGAACTCTCGACCATTACCCGCGTGCAATCGAGATTCTTTTGGATGCCCATCGTCGTGAAGTGCTTGCTGAGTCGGGTCAATCGCGGCTCGTCGAGTTTTTGCGTTTCCAAAATCGTTTTGCCGAATCGATCCCAATCCTTGAACCGCTCGTCCGCCGCCACAGCGATAACTTGCAGTACCGCGTCTGGCTCATGAATGGCTACTTCAAGTCCGGAAAGCCCGAGCAACTTACCGAGCTCCTCAAAGATACGCTCGTCTACTTCCACAAACAAAATCGTTGGAACGAAAACGCGATGGCCATGCTGGGCCGAAGCTGCTTGGAGAACGAAATCTATCGCTCGGCGGTCGATTATCTGGCAGAGGCGATTGCCCTCCATCAACGCACAGCACCCCGTCGCGGAATCGGCGACGGCACGCTCTCCGGCTACTACGGCGATCTGGCTCAGGCCTTCGCCGGCTTGAAGAAGACGCCCGAAGCCGTCGATGCGGCTGCCGCTGCCGTGGTCTCCTGGGGCCACAATATCGCTAATCGCGGTAGTGCCCTGGAAGCCTTGCGGGCCGTCCTACGCGCCGCGCCCGATTTGGACGCGTATGCCGCGGTACTGGAGAAGCAAGCGACCGAGACGCATCAAGAAAACCCCATACTTCGTCAGGCAATCGGGCAGGTTTATCGGGAAAAGGAACAGTTCGGCAAGGCGATTCAACAGCTTCTCATCGCCGCCGAAGTGCAGCCCAACGATGCGGAAACGTATCGAGCACTGCTCGCCTGCTCCGACCGCCAAAACGATCGGCAGGCAGCGGTGGAACAAATCCTCGCTTGGCGGCAGTTGTCGCCGCGCGACATCAAGCTCTACGAAGACCTCGGCAATCGTCTGGAAAAGCTCGGACAAACCAGCGAGGTCGAACGGGCCTACACCTCCATCGTGGAGGTGCTGCCGAGCGAATCGGAAAGCCACAAGCTTTTGGCTGAAATTCGACAACGACAAAACCGTTGGGGCGATGCCGCGGAACAATGGCGGCAGGTCGCCCGGATTCGCTCGTTGGAACCAGCCGGCTTGGTCGGTTTGGCCCAGGCACTGATCCACGATCGGCAATTGAAGAGTGCTGCCGAAACGCTATCCCAGCTAAAGAAGGCAAACTGGCCCGATCGATTTGAAAACGGGCCGGAGAATGTCCGCGAGAAGATTCGCATTTTGGAGCAAGAGTTGGAAAAGGCAGGGAAATAGGGTTTATCCGACTCAAGAATGCGCCTCTGCTCCGCCACAGTCAACCCAGGGTGCGCTGCGGCAATTCCGTCGACGTTGCCACCTTTGGTATTATGACTTTGGCTCGCGCATGCCGTAGTCGGATGAATCTGAAACCATTTTACTCGTTCGGTTGTTCCCCCAAG
>JANXOJ010000115.1 GCA_025353625.1 Planctomycetota bacterium
AACGATCATTGTTTGCACGCAATCGCATTGAACCTGCGCAGCGGGCAATTCCACACCACATTTGAAATACCGCCATCAGCCTTGGGCAAGTGCCACCTAACGCTCTTCGTCAGTGGCCAAAACGATTTCGCGCTGGGATCGGTTGATGTGGACATCGTGAAGTCATCTACCGAGGCGCCGCTTCTTGGCGCCAAAGAGCGAAAGCAGGCGAATTCGAGTTCTTCCCTACGCAAATAAATCGAACATCTGCATAATCTGCGGATACAATTGTCTCGCCTCAGATCGCTGAAGAGTTACAATAGCCGCACACTTCATCGCACCCGATAGCTCGATTTCAAAAAAGTGCGAAGTCGCTTGCAATGCAACCGTCGTTGCCGTTACTGAAATTGCAGTTCGCCTGCTCGGCATTCCAGGAGAACTGCATAGTCCGTTGGAGTCCCGGCTTTAGCCGGCTGGTAGCACAATTTCGCCGCCTAAAGGCGGAACTCCAACAGGCAGCCGGCAACTTTGCCGTTCTCCTGCTCGGCATTCCATGCCGGCTTTACAATCGCCATTTGTTCACGCATAATTAGAACCGGCGGGCGTGTTTCAAAGCGTTAATGGAGAGAAGTAAATGGGAATCCGAATCGCGGAACGAGTCGCATTATGCGGATATCTGGCCATTTTGGCGGCGATCGTCGTCAACCTGCTTTTACCGAACATTGCACGTAGCGAATCTCCATCCCGCACGCTGCCCAACATCATCTTCATCCTCGCGGACGATATCGGCTACGGCGATTTCGGCTGCTACGGGGCGACCAAGGTCAAGACGCCCCACATCGATCAATTGGCCCGCGAAGGGGTCCGCTTCACCGACGCCCATGCCACGGCATCGGTCTGCACGCCGACGCGCTACTCGTTTATTACCGGCCAGTATGCGTTTCGCAATCCGGCCGGCGATCACATCCTCAGCGGCGAGGCACCGCTTTCCATGGATGCCGCGAAGCCGACGGTCGCCTCGATTTTGAAGAAGGCCGGCTATGCAACCGGGCAGGTCGGCAAGTGGCACCTTGGCTTGGGCAACAACGATCTCGATTACAATCGAGAGATCAAGCCCGGCCCGTTGGAAGTGGGCTTTGACTATGCGTTCTTTTTCCCAGCAACCGGCGACCGCGTGCCGTGCGTCTTCGTCGAGAACCACAAGGTCGTGGGACTCGACCCCAACGATCCGATCCGCGTCAGTTATCTCAAAAAGGTGGGCGACGAACCGACCGGCCTGGAACATCCGGAGCTTTTGGTGATGAAGGCCGCCGAGGGCCACAACAACACGATCGTCAACGGCATTGGCCGCATCGGTTTTATGGCGGGCGGCCACAAGGCCCGATGGACCGATAGCGATATGGCCGACACGTTGACTCGGAAGGCGGTGGCCTTCATCGAACGGAGCAAGGAGAAGCCGTTCTTTCTCTACTTTGCCACGCACGATATCCACGTCCCCCGCGTGCCGCACGATCGCTACAAAGGCAGTAGCGGCTGCGGCGTTCGCGGCGATGCGATTCAGGAATTCGACGGGGCATTGGCGACGGTTCTCGACGCGCTCGAACGGCTCAAGCTGGCCGAGAAGACGCTCGTAATCGTGACGAGCGACAACGGCGGCGTGCTGGAAGACGGCTATGCCGACGGCAGCGCGGCCAGCGCCAACGGACATCGCTGCAACGGGCCTCTGCGGGGATTCAAAGGCAGCCTGTGGGAAGGCGGGCATCGCGAGCCGTTCATCGCCCGATGGCCGGGACATATTCGGCCTGGGACGACCAGCAATGCGTTGATCGGCATCGTCGATATGCTGGCCACATTCGCGGCAGTTGCCGGAGTCGATCTACCGCCCGACGCCGGGCCGGATAGTTTCAATGCCTTACCGGCAATCCTCGGTTCATCGCCAAAAACGGCGCGCGAATCGCTGGTCTTGCAGAACTACAACGGCAACGGCTTGGCGTTACGAAAGGGACCGTGGAAATTCATCCCCGCTCGTGGCCCCGGTACGAATGGAAGCATGCCACTGCTTTTTGATTTGAAGACCGATATCGCGGAAGCGACGAATTTGGCGGTTCAGAAGCCAATCATCGTTGCCGAAATGCGTGAGGAATTGCGGAAGATTCGGCAAGGCGAAAAGTCGCGTCCGTAAGGGAACCCTAGTTGAAGAGCGGTGGAACTGTACCGTCAACGAACCGGGAGCAAAAACGTGACGGGGCACATCTCTGCTATGCGTTCGCCTGAGCGTAGGAACTGAGGTACTTGTCTCCGTTAAAGTGTATGACGTGGTCCGGAGACTCTACGAGCCATACCTCGGTCTCCCAGCTGATTTCCAGCAGCCATTCCCGGAGTGCCGCCCTGTCCTTGAAGGCACTAACGTAGATGCGAGTCGCGGTGCAGTCCTTCGTCATGCGCTCAAGTGCTATGTGCCGCAACTTGGACATAGGTCCAAACGAGTGGACCGCCTCAATCAGGAAGAGCCGATTGTCGGCGGGGTCGTATGCCACGACATCGGGCAGCGCGTCGTGGGCGAGCTCGAAGAAGGCGAGTTCCTTGAGCCTTTCTTCCACCAGCAACAGTGACTTTTTTGAGGTATCGCCAACGTACAGCACCTCTGCTCCCTTGCCGTAACGAGGAAGGAACTCCTCGATAATCGCCTTCTGAAGGTCGTTGTGCGGACCAAACGAGAGCTCCAACTTCTTGCCGGATGGCAGCGTGACGGGAACCTTCTTCTGCTGCCTCCGCCGCTCCATGCGGTCTTCAAGCGAGCCCTTCGCCACCTTGAAAGCATCAACGATCTTCTGCCACTTAATGGGCCGCCCGAAGGTTCGCAGCACATCTATCGTTGCAGGATTTATGGCGTACCGGCGAGAAGGGTCATTCGTGCTGGCATCGGGGTTGCTGGTGCTCTTCTGCACGAGCTCGCTCTCGACGAGGTATATCAGATCCTTCCGCCGCACATCGTCGTAAGAACCGCTGGACACATCCTCATTGTAGTGTTCGTTCCAGAACTTGATAATCTCCCGAGTGCCTAGTGCCCACGATCCCCTGCCTTCCCAACATGCGGCATCCTTCCAAGGCGTATCCGGCTTCAGGCTCGCCGCAGCCAGCAGTGCCAGGGCGATACGCTCCTTACGCCTTGCAGGCATATCAGCCACCGGAATTCCTATGGAAGCGAGTATCCGCAACGCCTCCTCGATTTTCTCGTTCTGTGCCGGGGTCTTCTGCTTCTTTTTCTGCTTCGCCATCTGATTTGCCCTCTTGACTTTCGCCTTCTTCGACGGACTAGATTTCTCGGCCTTCTCCCGTTTGGTTGTGTCTCGTCTCAACTTCTTCTTTTTATTCGCCACGGTCTCACTCCGCAAAGTTGAAGCTTTGCTGCTCTGCTGCTGCCCGCTCTTTGATTTCCTTCGGCGTGAGCCGGACGTCGTTATCCAAGTACTCGATTACGCTTCTCGCCAGTGCCTTCGCCAGCAATGGCGGGACGGCGTTGCCAATCTGGTTGAACTGGCTGCCATCTGATCCGCAGAACTCAAACCAGGCTGGGAAGCTTTGCAGCCTAGCTCCCTCTCGCACGCTGAGGCGCTTTCGCCTACCATCGGGTAGGCGTACCCGCATCATGTCACTCGTTGCGCCGTTAAGGTTGCGGCAAGTTACCGTCCGGCTTGGCTCGTCGAGATGAAGGTCTCGCGGGCGAGTGCAAAACGAGACCTTCTCGTAATAGGCCACATACTTGTCCATACTCTCGGTCAAGAACTTTGAACCCGCCGGCGTTTGGAATGCCAACTCACCCAGAGCCTCTCCGGCCGTGAATTGGTGTTCGTGCGGTTGCGGGAAGTTCCATTCGCCCTTGTGACCCACGATGAAAAGGCGCTCACGCTTCTGAGGCACGCCGTAGTTCACGGCGTTCAGCAGCTTCCACTCGACAACGTATCCGAGGCTCGCGAGCATTGCTCGGATATGATCGAAGTAGGACTTGTTCTGGTAGAGCATCCCTCGTACGTTCTCGATCAAGACGATCTGTGGATGGTAGCGTTCAACTGAGGACAGGAAGGCGGGGAACCCATCGCGGGCATCCTTCTTGCCGTTCTGATTGCCGAACACGGAAAACGGCTGACAGGGCGGACCGCCGATGATTACGTCCGCTGCCTCAACGAGTTCTTGATCGGGCTCAAGGACGAGTTGCTTGCACTTCCCCGGCAGGTTCCGGTTGTAGGTATCGCTAGCATCCTTCAACTTTTCAAAGCCGATCGTCTTGAACCCGGCAGCCTCGAATCCTAGAGCCAGCCCACCGCAGCCTGCGAACAGATCGAGCACCACTTCCTTACGCCAAGCCTTCTTGGGCTTGCCGAGTTGCTTCTCCAGAAGTTCCAAATACTCCATTATTCGATGAAGTCCTTTCCCATTCCTATCCTGGTTCGGAGTATGCGGCCAACAACTGCTGCCAAATCCTTCTTGACTTGATGCTCCTACACTTTAGGACCGTTCCAGCCCCCGCGTCGCAGGCGGCGAACGTTCCGGCAGTCTCGCACTCGATTCCTGGCAATTTTGTCTTTCCAGTACGGCTGGAGCCGCTCGCGCCACCGGGAAAATCGCCAACCGAGCCAAAAAGGCACCGTCAAGGAATACCGCCAGCCCCTCCCTTTTGAACGCGACGTCCCGCATGCCCGTGTGGCTCACCATGTGCCGAGAAAAATGGATACCCCTAGCCCGGAGCCTAACCGTGTACGGGGATCTTACCTGGTCGTGCCTGCCGGAACTCCTCTGCGGTCGGTTGACGACTTTGATCTTGATCGGTTACATCCAGCTTGTCAATCCCCCCGCGAATCTGCCAGAATTTTG
>JANXOJ010000300.1 GCA_025353625.1 Planctomycetota bacterium
TTTTAACTCAGATAATGCCAGCGGGCCTTTCTGGTCGCCTTCAATAGTCACAAACCATTGGGTTGACATTGGGACTGCTCCCGCCAGGAAATCGATTCGATGACACCGCTTTCAGCTTGGCCGTTACCTGGGGTCTCTACGCCGCAGCGTGTCGGCTTGTTACATCGCAGTTTACAACACGGGTTCTGGATGGTCAATTCATTGTCAGGCTGCATAAGCGCGGCGAGATCGCCATCGCGTTCCGGCCTGACGACAAAATATCAATGATTTGGCATTAGCGCGTAGGAACAAATTCTTATATGTCGCAAAGACAAAGTTTCGTCGAGCAATCGCTCAAAAGCTCAAAAAGGGTGCGGCGACCCGCACCACGATTCAAGACGTGGAAAACCGTTCCTCCAGGAGCATGTCGTGCGACGCGTGGCATGCCACAAATCTACCCAGTCCTCCTGAACCTGTCAACTTTGGTGCCCGTCACCTTTGTGCTCCCCCCAAAACTCAGCCAATTCTTGGATGGAATCAGTCGTAGGAATCTTTGGTTTCTTCATCGTCCTCTCCATTTTCGAAAGCGACGCTTTTCTTTGGCAGTCATCTCCCGAGCGGTCACAGGATACCCGTTGCCGTCTGGGAACCGTATCACAACGCAGAACTGGTAACGGCCCGATTCGGTCTGTCCATGAATACTGGATTCTCTCCTTCGGATTTCACCCGTCGCACCATCGACCTCCCGAAACAGGCTTCTTCCACCTCTTCAGGTGTGACGCCATGCCGAGCGATGTGCTCGACTCGCTCCTCTGGCCAAATGAAGTCTTCGACGGTCATAACATTACACGATGCGAAAGGAGGCGGAAAAGACTGCCCGAACGATCCAGCGGGCACAAGGCCGCTGCCACACCAAGCGAACTCGCCGAGTTTTACGGAGCATCGACATTAAGTTGACCGAAACTCCCATCTGTAAATGGAACTCAAGTTAACACTAAATTATTAATTGGGGCATTCCTCTCAACCGACCGACCATTGCGGCTCATTGCGGGGCAAGATATTCGCAGGGACACCTTCTTGAAGTTGCGCGACCGCTGCCAGTGCCGATTGTACGCTCGCCGCGTCGGCCAACGGCTCCAACTCCAATTCGTGCGTCCGCGATTCGCCGGGGGCCAAGGCGACGACGCGGCCATGCTGCTTCTCGAACGACTTGGTATTGGGGAAGTTCGTGGCAGGCTCCAGCCCGGTTACGTAGCCGTCACGCGCGGCCTCGCGATTCTTCCAAAGTGCAAAGCAGGGCAACTGCCGCAAGTTGAACTTCAAGCGCATCCCTTGCGTTCCCTTGGCATTGTGCAACACCACCTGCGTGTTGCCCGATGCGTCGCCGGTCGGCTCCATGAAAAAGCATACCTCCGTCGAGCCGGGCGTTTCGGGGCCGTATAGATTCCACGTCGGCAAGTCGGTGGCGGTCGTGGCATCGCGGGGGGCGAGCTTCTTCAACGGCACGGCAACCTTGGCGCCCGGCTCCAAAAGCGGCACGCCGATGTTGATGTGATAGAGCAGCTCATAATCGCCCGCTGCTGCCGAAAGATTCGTTACCGTATCCCGAACGATGATTTGCGAACTGCCAACCGTCGTTTCAATCGTCGTTTCCAGCCGCAGCTTGCTTCCGAAGATGCGGGCTTCATCGACCGTTCCGTGGATGGCGATCCGGCCCGAGTCCGCGTCGATGGAGACCGAAACCTTGTGGGCCGGGATATTGGCGATCTTCCCATGCAGGCCATAGCGCAGCCGCCCATCGCCATGGAACTCCGGTGCCCCGTTGCTTTCTAGTCCGCAACGGACGAGCAACTCATCGAAACCGTCGAGCCAACCGATCCCGTTAGGGTGGTCGAGGTGAACGTGGGCCGGATGGACCGGGCCGCGAACCGGCGACTTCCAGCCAAGTTCCAACTTGCCGAGTGACGCTCGCCAAATGCCCATCCCGCGCGTTGGCACGACGATGAATTGCAGGTCGCCGTTGCGAACTTCAATTACGTCCACACCTTGCGACAATCCGGCTCGCTGCGTCCACTTGAAGATGCTGTATTCGCCTGCGTCGCCGCCGGCTCGGTCGGGGCCGAGGGCGATATGGTCGAGGTAAATATCGTTTTCGTGGTCGACGAGAGTCCAGGTTTTGGTCGGCATGGGGGAGTTCTGGTTCCTACGCTCGACATGGGAACCGGCTGTCTCAACGCTCCGCGTCGCAGTTAACGACGCCGAGCGTCTGGGAGGTGCGTTCCCATCCGGAGCGTGGGAACGAGGTTGAATTCAATCCCATCAATATACCAATTGGAACGGGCCATCGTCCAGGGTGGTCAGAAAAATCTCGAATCGGCGCAAAAACCGCCGTCTCCGACGTGACAACGTCCGGCGTTTAGGCTACAATCGGGGGTTCCAATTTTGCCGTGCCACGTCCCGCAGGGAAGCTGTTTTATGAACTTGGCCGATCGTTGTGGTGATGAGTTCGACAAGGGGGTCCGCACGCGCGGCGAGAAATACGTTCGCGAAAAGCGCGTTACTTTCGATGCGCTGAACGTCCGGGGTGCCGTCGCCTCGGTAACCGGCGAAGGCAACTATGCCGTGGTCCTCGACTGGAGCTCGTCCGCTGACGACATTTTGTACGCCTCGTGTTCGTGCCCTTACTTTGACGACCACTGCATCTGCAAGCACCTGTGGGCCGTGCTGCGGGAGATCGACGCGCGCGACGGCGGGCCTCCGGGCGAAAACAAGCTCGAGATAATTCCCATCGAGCCGGATGAAGGTGATTCCGAATTGGACGGCGTCGATAACTTCGATTCCGACCGCGACTTCCTGCCGACGGTCTCAAAGTCGGGTTCGCCGCCATCGCGCATCGGAAAGACCGATGTGGCGAAATCGAACGAGCGCGACGCATCGGTCGGAAAATCTGAGACGATGCCTCGCCCCAAGCCACCTGCATGGCAAAAGCAACTTGCCGCGACCGTCTCCAGCAACGAGCCAATCTCCACGACGCTGCGTCGCGCGTCGACCTCGGCAAAGCAACGCGAAATATGGTACGTCCTCGATATGGACATGTCGCTGGAACTCGGTGCGCCCGTCTTGCGATTCTTTCAGCGCGAGCTCAAAACTGAAGGCAAAGTTGGCCGGCTCAAGCGGTTTGGACTGCGGCTGGAAGAAATCGACGATCTCGGCGATATCCTCGACCGCGAGATACTGACGATCCTACTTTCCTGCGGGGACGCCCAAAGCGAATTTGGCTATTATTACCGCAATTCCGCGAAGATATACGACTTGCGGTTGCCCGAAAATCTGACCGACGTTCTCCTTCCGCTGATCGGTTCGACGCAGCGTTTCGCTTGGCTGCCGGCAGGTATCGATCACATCACGTTTGAAAAACTGCGTCCGCTGGCCTGGGACGACGGGCCGTCCTGGAAGTTCCGGCTCGAAATCCAGTCCGATGAAACGCGGCGATGCTGGAGCCTCGGCGGGCAATTGTATCGCGAAGGCAGCGACGTCACGGTCCCGCTGGAAAAACCCGTGATGGTGGCCTTTCAAGGTTTCGTGCTCTTCGACGACTCGATTGCGGCATTTGAATCGGGCAAGGCCGCTAAGTTGGTCGAGGCGCTCCGCAAGAATCCAACCGTCGAGGTTCCCTTCAAGGACCGCTGGGAGTTGATTCGGCACCTCTGGCAACTGCCCTACGAGCCGGAGGCGCGACTGCCGGACAATCTCGTCTGCGAAACGGTTGAAGTGCCGCCGCAGGGCCGCTTGATGGTCGACAAGCCAGATCGCTACGATCCCTATCGACTGCCCGCGAGGATCGATTTTCTCTACGACGGCAAATCCGTCCGGCCGGAGGAGTCGGCGCGGGGCATCATCGATGACGCCAAGGGCCGGGTGATGATCCGCGACCGGGCTAGGGAGCGCGAGTTGGCTGCGTCGTTGGCTGCGCGGGGAGTGCGGCCGTCCGAGGGTTGGCAGGCCGAGAAATACAACGTGTGGCTTTCCAGCCAGAGCCTTCCGCAAGTTGTCGATTCCTTGATCGGCGAAGGTTGGATCGTCGAGGCCCAGGGCTACCACTTTCGCCGCGCCGCATCGTGGCAGATGAACGTCACCTCGGGCGTCGATTGGTTCGACCTAAACGGCAGCATGGACTTCGGCGGCATTGAAGCCAAGCTGCCGGAGATCCTCGAAGCCCTTCGCGAGGGGCAAAACTACGTCCGCTTGACCGACGGCACGCGGGGGCTTTTGCCCAAGGATTGGCTCTCCCGCTTTGCCACGATGGCCGACTTGGGGCAGGCCGAAGGCGACGCCATCCGCTTTCGTTCTTCACAGGCGTTGCTGCTCGATGCGTTGCTGGCCGCACAGGAGCAAGTCTCGCTCGATGCAACGTTCACCGAGCTGCGCAACAAGCTCAGCAATTTTAGCGGCGTCGCCCCGGCGGATGAGCCGGAAGGTTTCATCGGCGAGCTGCGTCATTACCAGAAACATGGCCTTGGCTGGTTGCAGTTCCTGCGCGATTTCCGCCTCGGCGGCTGCTTGGCCGACGATATGGGCCTGGGCAAGACGGTGCAAGTGCTGGCTCTCCTTGAAAGCCGCCGCAACCGGCCCGTCGATGCCGATGGCCACCGTGCTCCAACGTTGGTCGTGGTCCCCCGCAGTCTCGTTTTCAACTGGGTTGAAGAAGCGACTCGCTTCACGCCGAACCTTCGCGTACTCGACTATACGGGTCCGCAAAGAACGTACCTGTCCAAGGTTCTCCACGACTACGACATGGTCATCACCACCTACGGCACGCTGCAACGCGACATCGTCAAAATTAAGGACTTGCGTTTCGACTATGCAATCCTCGATGAATCGCAAGCGATCAAGAATGCGGCATCGCAGCGCGCCAAAGCTTGCCGGCTAATCAAGGCCGAGCATCGCCTCGCCATGACCGGCACGCCCGTCGAAAACCACCTGGGCGAGCTTTGGTCGCTGCTGGAGTTCCTTAATCCGGGCATTCTCGGCAAGGCATCGGTCTTTCAAGGTATTTCTAAAAAGGTTGCCGAAGATGGCGAAAGCCTGGGCTTGCTCCGCCGGGCTTTGGGGCCGTTCATCCTCCGCCGGACGAAGAAGCAGGTTCTCACCGAGTTGCCGCAAAAGACCGAGCAAACGCTACATTGCGACCTGGAAGGCAAGCAGCGCAAGCGTTACGACGAGCTTCGCATGTACTTCCGCGCCGCCTTGACCGAGCGCATCGCCAAGACCGGTCTGGCTAAATCCAAGATACACGTCCTGGAAGCCCTGCTGCGCCTGCGGCAAGCGGCCATTCACCCCGGCTTGATCGACAAGTCGGCCGTGGACGAGCCGAGTGCCAAACTCGATGTGCTGCTCGAACAGCTCCGCGAAATCGTCGAAGAAGGTCACAAAGCGTTGGTCTTCTCGCAGTTCACCTCGTTCCTCGCAATCGTTCGCGACCGCTTGGACAAGGAGAAGATGGTTTACGAATATCTCGACGGCCGCACGCGCGACCGGCAGGAGCGCGTCGATCGATTCCAAAACGATCCCAACTGCCCGCTGTTTCTCATCAGCCTCAAGGCGGGCGGGCAGGGTCTGAACCTGACGGCGGCCGACTATGTGTTCATCTTGGACCCCTGGTGGAACCCGGCCGTCGAGGCGCAGGCCATCGACCGCGCCCACCGCATCGGGCAGGAGCGGCACGTCTTCGCCTATCGTTTGATAGCTCGCGATACGGTCGAGGAGAAGATCGTGGAGCTACAGCGAACGAAGCGCGACCTGGCCGAAGCGATCATCTCCGCCGATGGCAACGTCCTGGGCAAGCTCACGGCCGAGGATTTGGAGTTGTTGTTGAGTTGACAGGCTAAACCAACGGGAATACCCCATGCCCCTTTCGTGGAACGAAATCCGCCAAAACGCCATCCGCTTTGCGGCGGACTGGGCCGGGGCGCGGAGCGAAAGTGCGGAGAAGCAGACATTTTGGAATGAATTCTTCCACGTCTTTGGGATGCACCGCCGCACACTGGCATCGTTTGAGGAACCGGTCAAACAGATTTCCGGAACCTACGGGCGGATCGATTTGTTCTGGAAGGGTAATCTCCTCGTCGAGCATAAAAGTCGCGACCAAGACCTCGATAAGGCTGAATCCCAAGCCTTCCAGTACATTCGAGACTTGGTCGACCAGGGACGCCGGGACGAGGTTCCACGTTACGTCGTGGTTTCGGACTTCGCTCGATTCGCCTTGTACGATTTAGAGCCGGAAGATCCGCGTCCATTGCCTTCGTTCGCCGGGCATCGCCTCGAAACGACCGAGTTCACACTGGATGACCTGCATCGCAATATCCATCGATTCGCTTTTATCGCCGGATACCAGCAGCACCGATTTGCAGACCAAGATCCGATCAATTTGCGTGCCGTCGCCATCATGGACAACCTGCACGATACGCTGGAAGCCGGCGGCTACGAAGGCCACGACCTGGAACGATTCTTGGTTCGCGTGTTGTTCTGTCTCTTCTCGCAATGCACGGGCATTTTCGAGCGAGAAGCGTTTCGGCTCTTCATCGAGGACCGCACCAAGCCCGACGGGTCGGACCTTGGCGTTCATCTGGAGCAGCTTTTCGCGGTGTTGAACGCGCCGTCGGACAAGCGACAGAAAAATCTCGACGAAACTCTAGCAGCCTTTCCCTATGTGAACGGCGCCTTGTTCGCCGAGCGACTTAGCTTTGCCAACTTCAACCGCGAAAAGCTGCTCCAGATGAACGCCAAGGTC
>JANXOJ010000389.1 GCA_025353625.1 Planctomycetota bacterium
GTTACTTGCAGACCGGCGCGCGAACCGAGAGGAAGTCGATATACGGCTGCTACGATCCCAAACCCAACGATCGCTAGCACGATAAAAAGCAAGGCGGCCGAAAAGTGAATAGGGATTGAGCCCCGGCGCGGTTGTGAATAAATGGGGGATCGAAACATAGTGTGACACCCTACCGAGCGACCGGAAGCCTTAAATCTGGAACCTGCAATGAACGGGCCGGAAAAGTCTCCTCGACAACCCACGGTCAATTATCGCCGATGGCCAAGGTTGCGGCAAGGTGACCGCACTTAGAGACCGAGAACAACTTATGGTGCAGGCGTCGCGGCTGAGTCACAGACTGCCAAAACTTGCTATCGGAACATCTGGAAATCGGTTGAGGGTGTGCGTTGCCGAGACCTACGATACCTTCTTGCAAAACTCCGGCTCGATCACGCGCATCGTTCGCCAGTGGCCTTGCAGGAAGCGGGCCAAGTAGATCAGCCCGGCGACGCTCACCCAAAGCGTGATGAGCGTCCAGCACCAGTAAAGCCCCCAGTGCATGGCATGCGTGCCCCACCAAGCCAGCGTCAGCGGCACGAGCGAAGTGCCGATCGAAGTACAGAGCACGAAACGCATGTCGCCCGCGCCGCGGATCGCACTGATGAAGATCACATTCAAGGCGTCGAAGAGAACGTAGACCGCCACGAAACGCAGCAAGACCACGATCACGTCGCGAAGCTGCTGGAAAACGGCCGGGTCCATATTCGCGCGATGGCCCATCAGGAACACGTCGGGCGTGAAGATGTAAAAGGCCGACATCGCGATCATGTAGGCAAAGGCAATGAGCAAAGCCGTCCAGGTGGCCCTTGCGGCCATGTCGGGCTTGTTCGCGCCGAGCTGCTGCGCGACGATGGTCGAAACGGCAAGCCCCATGCCCATCATCGGCACCCAGGCAACGCTATTGACGTTGAAGGCGAGCATGGTGGCCGCTTGATTTATCTTGCCTAGGCCACCGACGACCATTAAAAAGAGCGTGAACGAGCCGCACTCGATCAGCCATTGCAAGCCGCCGGGCCCACCGAAGTAGAACAGCCTTCGCATCAAGGCCCAATTCCAACGCCAGCCCGCCGCGAGTCGATAGCGACTTCGATAGGTCGGCCTTAGCATGATGATCGCGTAGCAGATCACGCGGAACCATTCGCAGCAAGCCGTCGCCAGTCCCGCTCCGGCGATGCCGCCTTCCCGAAAGCCGCAATGGCCGAATATCCACATCCATGCCAAGACGGTGTTCAGCGCGGCCGCCGAACAATCGACGACCATCACGACGCGCGTCGCCCCGCGACCGGTGAAGAACGAAGAGAGGGCCGCCGCAAGTATTAGCGGTGCCGAGCCGAGGATGAGGACGCCGTAATAGATCGTTTCTTCGGCGACCACTTCCGGGTCGTGCCCCGCGCTGGCAAAGAACGTGTGGGCCAAGGGGGCCGTCGCCAACAGCAACGGTGCAGCCAACGCGCTGATCCAAATTCCTTGCCAGACAATGGGGCCGATCCGTTTCTGCTTGCCGGCCCCTTCGTATTGCGCAACGAACGTGTTCACGTAGCTGACCACGCCCAGCGGAAAGCTAAGGATGGCGAACTGGAGCATGGACGCCGGCATGGCAGCGGCCACGGAAGCCGTGTTGTACCAGGTGAGGAACATTCGGTCGATGAACGTCATCACCGAAAACGACATCGTCGAGATGACCAACGGCAGCGCAACGGCCACCACGTCGCGCCCGCCGCAGGGGCGACGCCACCAGTCGGAGAGTCTTTCAAGCATCGAGTGGTTCAGTTGCGTGGTAACGAGAGGTCGCCGGAATAAATGTGCAATGGGCGGAGTGGTCATTCTTCATCGCGCGGAGCGCGATGAGTACCGTGGCAACCCATTCTACAACTGGACGCCGACTTCGGCAGCGCGTAACGTCAAGGCTTGCTTGAAATACTGAAATTTGCGGCGAGGCTTCTTGCGAGCCCACAAAAACGTGCTGGCAAACAGGTCGCGCGGAAGCGTGCCGGCATTGACCAAAGAGACGGCATTATCGATAAACCCCCCCTCTTCCTCGGTTGCGGTATGCAATGCAGCCTTGATCTGTTCGGGATCAAAGTCATCGGCACGAGCCATTTGGGTCGCCGTTAGAGCGAAAACCAAGGCCAAGGTAATTGGCAACAAAAACGCGGGAGCGGAAATAGCACGGCGCATGGGAAGACCTCCATCGGAAAAGAATCTCGGCAATCCTATACCTAAAAACAGGCACCGGAGGCAAGGCCACTTCACGGATGCTTTGCGGTTTTTGAGATAAACTGCACGCCACCCATAATGAGGATTCCACGTGCCGGAAGCCCGCCTCATGGATTCCGCCGACTCGTCAAAATTATTCAGAATCAGGGCACGCTTGGCTCGCCGAATCGCGCCCAAGTGGACATCGGACCTCGATTGAACGATACTTATTTCATGGGCACGATTTTTCACTCGCCACTCCTGATGGGGGCCATTTGGGCTATTCTTACCGTAGCAGGTCCGCTGGAGGCGGCCGAGAAAGCTGCCGCTGGGCCGACGCCTCGTTCCTCGGAGCTTCGGGCGGACGTTGCCCGGCTTCTCATCGAATTGGATAGCACCTGCTTTCAGGCACGTCAACATGCCGCGGAGAGCATGGAACGGCTGTTAGCAAACCCCGAGTACGGCGATCTTTTGGCCCGGCAATTCCACGAGCAGGCGATTCGTCCGGAAGTCTCCTTCGAAGTTCGCTGGCATATCGAGCAATGGCGTAAACGGCTGCCGACAGCGACGGCCGATCCGCCGAAGACGGTCTCGGCGGAAGAAGTCGATCGGCTGGCACGGCAGTTTGATGACGACTCTTTCGGCGTCCGCATCGGAGCGGGCACGCGGCTGGAATGGCTGGCGAGCAATCCGCGTCTGGCGGGCATCGTCATGTCGCGGCTAAAAGTTCGGCTGGCCGATCCCGAGCTTTCGGAAGAGGCTTATCGCCGCTTGGACGGCGTCCGCAACATAGCTTGGGGCGCGTGGCTTGGCGGCGATGCAGTCGCGCTGCAAGTGCCGCCGGCCTCCAATGGGCAAATCGATCGCTGGCTTGAGGAAGCGGCCGAGGCAGAAACGCCCGGCGATCGCGCGGTGAATCGGCTGCGGCGACTTGCCCGTCAGGAACTGCTGGACGCTTTGTCGCAAGATAGCGAGTTATCTCGCATGAGAGCGGCGATCGAGCGACACATCGGCCTGACGCAGAAGAAGGAGGCCAAGGACCGGCTCAACGAATTGCTCGACTTGACGCGGCTTTCGATGGTGGCCGAGTGCTGGATGAATCACCAGCAGATGACCGAGCAGCATCTGGTAATCGGCGTGCCGACGCTCTCGGCGGGTGCCTTGCGGCCAACCCACTTCGATCGTATCAACGACCAAACGGCCCACTGCGCCAGCGGCAATTCGCTCTCGCCCGGCGACTATCCGGTAGGCGTCGCCTTTCCGCATCCGAAACTGATCGACGGTTTCTTTCATCTGGTCAATCTGCCGACGCCGCGACGGCAGATTGCATACAAATACTTTGTCAAAACCGACAGTCAAGTCCGTCTGGCAAGGCTAAGCCGTCAGACATTCGATAAATACTTGGCCGACAAACACAAGCTAAGCGAGGCCGAGGTCAATCTGTTTGCGCAGTTGGACGCCCGCGAGACGTCGCGTTTTGCCGGCCGCTACTTTACGATTTTAGACGATTCCGCGACCGATGACGAGTTGGATGGGGATGTTGCGTCGTCGCGCGGCCGCATCACCGGTTCGCCGAGCCTGTTCGGGGCGATGTGCGAATTCCTGGCCACGAACGGCACCCAGGAGGCCGTGCCGGGCCTGCTGGAAGCGATCCACCAGAAGCGGTTCCTTCCGCCCACGCCGCTCGATCTTTACAAGCTGCATTGGATTGCCGCCTTGTCGATTGCCCGGCGAAATCCGTGGCCGGGTGCCTCGGATTGGCTGGCGGAAGTCTCGGACAGCAAGGAAGCATTGATCCAAGAACATGAGGGAGGTCCGGAACTTGGGGCCACGGCCGCCGCGTTATTGCTCCGCAGCCACAAGGAAACGCCCCAAGCGTTCGATCTGCAACCGGCGGTCGAGGCCAACATGGCCACGCTGGGCGTCGAGGGGTACCGCACCAGTTCGTCGCAGGCTGCCGAAAAGGTCCGCGACTGGTGGAAGAAGAAAAAGTAATTTTAGCCGCAAGGATGCCAAGCGACCGTTCGTAGTCCCGCCTTTCGGCGGAAATTCGGCGTCTGAACCGGCTAAAGCCCAATACCGTTCATGTTTTCATAACTACGGTCAGTATAAAGGATTTCCGCAACGCCAGGGGGCGGCGATGTTCGGGGCGTTTTTTATCCCATTTTGAAATCTTCTTTTTGATGACACGC